>DAOSLL010000168.1:0-7310 GCA_035368905.1 Rhodoferax sp. | reverse complement strand
ACTACCTGCGCAAGCTGCACAACCATACACAGACCACCATGGTGCCGACGCGCACCCTGATGCTGGACCTGCAAAACCGCGGTTACCACCATGTCAAGCTGCTGGCGCGTGGCGTCTCCAACACCCTGTTTTGCCCGACCAGGCGCTCACCTGCGTTGCGCCGCAGTTGGGGCGTGGAAGACAGCGACCTGGTGGTTTTGCTGGTGGGACGGCTGGCGAAAGAAAAAAATGTTGGATTGGTGATCACGGCTTACCGCGCCATCGCCAGCTTGCAACCCGGCGCGCGACTGGTGTTTGTTGGCGACGGCCCGCTGCGCGCGGCCCTGCAGACTGCCTGCCCTGAGGCGATTTTTGCCGGCATGCGCCAGGGCGAAGACCTGGCCGCACATTACGCCAGCGGTGACTTGTTCCTGTTTTCCAGCCTGACAGAAACCTTTGGCAATGTGGTGCCCGAGGCACTGGCCAGCGGGTTAGCGGTAGTGTCGTATGCCTGTGCCGCCGCGCAGGAACTCATCACAACGGATGTCAACGGCGTACTGGTACCAGTCGGCGACGAGTCGCAATTTATCAGCGCCGCTGTGCGCACAGCCCAGAACGCCTCGAACCGCGACGCTCTGCGCTCGGCAGCGGCACCCAGTGTGGCGCATCTGGGCTGGGAGTCTATTTTTGACACCTTTGTGGAACACCTGCGGCGTGTACTGGAGAGCCAATGCAGCGGCTTTCCCATCGGTGCCCCACAGGTAGCGCCGGGCTATGTCAGACAAGCCAGCGCATAAGCGCCTGGCCCATCCGGATTCTTGTGCCCTCCCCCAGCCCGGCAGCCATCACAAACCCCTTGGGGGCCAGCAAGATGACCGTTGACCCATGCTGAAACCAGCCCATTTCCTGTCCTTTGCGCAGTTTGACCTGGCAGTCAAAGCGCTTGGGGCCCTGGTATGTCAGATGCAGCAGCACATCGAGAAAGTGCAGTCGGATGCTGGCCACCAGAATTGCCGCCACCGGCACCAGGGCCAGGCGCTGGCCCGCGCATGGCCCGGTGCCCACAAGGGTGGTCCGGATCAGCGCCCGCTCGTTGCGGCAAAACAATCGCTCCACCCGGCGCAGGGCAATCGGATTGACGTTCCAGGTGTCGCCGGAAAAGTAGCGCACCTGCTCGACCACGCAGTCGTAGGGTGCGTGAAAACGGTGGTACATGCTGGAAGTCAGGCGCAGGGTGACAAAGCTGCCGTCCTGCCAATCTTCAACACGCTCGTGATCGCCCAACAGTTCATCAAGGGTGTAGGGCATGCCCTTGGCCTGAAAGACCCGCGTGCCCTGAATGCGCCCATGGGCGCCGATGATGGCATCGACCGGGCTGCACAGTGTGTCGGCGGCATCGTCCAGCGGGCGTGTGCCGTCGCGCAACTCGCGGGTAAAGCAATCGTGCATGCTGGTGAAGCGGGTCTTTTTGGCCTCGCTCAGATCCAGATCGGTAAAAAACTTCCAGGCCGCAATCGAGGCATCGCGCACCCAGGGCTGCTCAATCTTGCTGAACCACCCCATGAAGCGCGTCAAGGTGTTGCGCGGCAATCGGTTGGTTAATAAGAAATTGATGTCTTCGTTGGCCAGGATGGCGTGAATGTATTTGCGAATCTGCATGGTAAGACACGTCCCGGTGGGGTCAAAAAAAAGGTGAATTGAGATGACTGAAATGACATCAATGGGTGCACTGTTGCCTTACTTGGCAGGCGGCATCGGCGCGATCTGGGGGCTTGCCAGGGCGAAGCAGCGCATCGAATTGTCGCTGGCCAAGCACCGCTCGCTGGCCGGACACCCGCGTATGGCGCGTCGGCTTGCGGCCTGGCTGCCTCGCTATGCCTACACCCTGGAGCAGGCGCTGGCAATCGATGCTGCACCAGCCGAGGTGGTGGCGCAGCGACTGGCAGCAGTTGAGCGGCTCGGCTCGACCTTCAAGACCCGCTTTGCCAAAAGCCTGGGGCAGACCGCCGCTATGGCCAACAGCATGTCGGACCTGCAGTTTGTCGGCACCTACCGCACGCCGTTCCAGTTCAAGGCCATCGTCGATCAAGGGCTCAAGATCGCGTCTTTTGTCGCCAGCACCGAGGGCATCAGCGTCACCGATCTGGATGGCAACGTGTTTTACGACCTGACCGGCTCTTACGGCGTCAACCTGTTTGGCAACGACTTTTACAAACACAGCATTGATACCGGAGCCGACCTGGTGCGCCCGCTTGGGCCAGTGCTGGGTGCCTATCACCCGGTGGTGGCGGACAACGTGCAAAGGCTCAAGCAACTTTCGGGCATGGATGAAGTCAGCTTTCACATGTCGGGTACCGAGGCGGTGATGCAAGCGGTCCGGCTGGCGCGCTACCACAGCGGGCGCAACAAGGTGGTGCGGTTTTGCGGTGCCTACCATGGCTGGTGGGGCGACGTGCAGCCCGGCATCGGCAACCCGATGACCGCGCGCGACACCTTCACATTGGCTGAAATGGGTGACGCTTCGCTGCGGGTGTTGCGCCGGCGCAAAGACATTGCCTGCGTCTTGATCAACCCGCTGCAGGCGCTGCACCCCAACGGTGCCGCGCCAGGTGATTCGTCGCTGCTTGACAGCAGTCGCCGGGCCGGTTTTGACCGGGCCGCCTACACCGCCTGGCTGCTGGCGCTGCGTCAGATCTGCGACGAACGCGGCATTGCGCTGATCTTTGACGAGGTATTCGTGGGTTTCCGGCTGGCCGCAGGCGGTGCACAAGCATATTTTGGTGTGCGCGCCGACCTGGTGACTTACGGCAAGACCCTGGGCGGCGGCCTGCCGATTGGCGTGGTGTGTGGCAAACACGCCTGGATGAAGCGTTTTCGGGACGAGCGACCAGCCGACATCTGTTTTGCGCGCGGCACCTTCAACTCGCATCCGTATGTGATGGGCGCGATGAATGCCTTTTTGCAGTATCTGCAAAGCCCTCAGGGCAATGCGCAGTACCAGGACCTTGACGGCATCTGGAATCGCCGCGCGGCGCACCTCAATCGCGCCTTGACCCAAGCCGGCGTTCCGGTTCAGGTGGCCAATCTGTCGACCATCTGGACCGTGCTGTACACCCAGCCCGCCTGCTACAACTGGCTTTTTCAGCATTACCTGCGTCTGCACGGCCTGGCGTTGAGTTGGGTTGGTACCGGGCGCATCATCTTCAGCCTGAACTACACCGATGCCGACTTTGAGGCGGTCTGCACCCGATTTGTCAGCGCCGCTTTGGAGATGCAGCAAGACAGGTGGTGGTGGCACAGTGGACGCAGCAACAAAGAGATCAAACGCCGGATACTCGGCGAACTCATCGGTGCCAGATTCAAACGGCAGGCCTGACACACTGCGCACCTGACAAGCGCCGCAGAAGAAGCGGCAAAGCCGGTGCGCCGCAAAGCCTCAGGCCTGACCGAGGGGCTTGCGTGGCTCAATCAACTCGCCACGCAGCAGCGCCAGCGGTGCCTTGTGATAGAGGTAAATGTCATGAAACGGGTCGGTAAGGATCTTGCTCATCCAGACCAGTCCTGCCATTGGTCCCTTCAGGAAAAACAGGTGCAGCGTGCGAAACAGCAGACCACCGACACCAATCACCAGCCAGATCCTGCCGGTGTTGTGCACAAAGCCGCTCACTGAGCTGTGCGGTGTCAAGGTCCCCCAGGCACTGGGATCGAGCAGCAACAACAGTGGCGAGGCAAGCCAGACACTGAGCAGCACCACCTTTCGGCGCAAGTTGTAGCCGACCTTGATGGCTTCCTTGTGCGCATTGGTGGCCTGATTGACTTCGTCATAGCCCAGCGGCTCAAAAAAGAAGTGGCCCGCCTGACGGCTGGTCATCGACACCAGCCAACCGATGAGTGCCGCAATGGCCGGATCAATGAACAAAAAGATGTAGGCCACCAGAAAGCTGATGGCACTGACAAAGTGCAAGGACTGGTTGACTCGGCTGTGGTGGTAGTACCGATGATCGTCCCAGCGTTGAATGGCCAGTTGGTCGAAAAAAGTGTGCATGACAAAGTTCTCCTTTGCGCACCATTGGAGCGGAGAAAAATGGCAGAAACGTGACAGGGGCTGTGACATCCGCATGAAAGCGGGCAAACCTCAGGCATCACCGCCAAACAGGTCTCGCGTGTAGACTTTATGCGCCACGTCGTCAAGCTCGGCGGTGCGCCGGTTGGCCACGATCAGGTCGGCTGCCTGCTTGAACTCGGCCAGGTCGGCAATCACCCGCGACTGATAAAAGTGTTGCGCTTGCAACGCTGGCTCGTACACCACCACCTCGATGCCCCGAGCCTTGATGCGTTTCATGATGCCTTGCACGCTGCTGGCGCGAAAATTGTCGCTACCGGCTTTCATGGCAAGACGGTAGATGCCCACGATGCCGGGTTGGCGCACAACAATGTCGGCGGCCACCACGTCTTTGCGCGTGGCGTTGGCATCAACCACCGCCCGAATCAGGTTTTGCGGCACCTCGGCGTAGTTGGCCAGCAACTGCCGGGTGTCCTTGGGCAGGCAATAGCCACCGTAACCAAAGCTCGGATTGTTGTAATGCTGGCCAATGCGCGGGTCAAGGCAGACACCATTGATGATTTGCCGGGTATCGAGCTTGTGGCCCATGGCATAGCTGTCGAGCTCGTTAAAAAAAGCCACCCGCATGGCCAGATAAGTGTTGGCAAACAGTTTGATCGCCTCAGCTTCAGCGCTGTCGGTCAATATCATCGTGACATCTTTTTTGACCGCGCCTTGCAGCATCAACTCGGCAAACGCCTGGGCGCGCTGCGAGCGCTCCCCGACCACAATGCGGCTGGGGTACAGGTTGTCGTACAAGGCTCGACCTTCGCGCAAAAATTCCGGCGAAAAAATCAACTGCCCGGTGTTGAATTTTTCTCGCATCCGGGCAGTAAACCCCACTGGCACAGTTGACTTGATCACCACCAGTGCCGACGGGCTCGTTGCACAGATGTCATGTATCACCTGTTCGACGCTGCTGGTATTGAAATGGTTGGTTTCTGAGTCGTAGTCGGTTGGGGTTGCGATCAGCACAATATCAGCCTTGCTGTAGGCCAGTGCGGGGTCCAGCGTTGCCAGCAGATCGAGCGACATGCGTTGCAAGTGGTCCTGCAATTCGACATCTTCAATCGGCGACTGACGCAAATTGATCATCGCGACACGCTGTGCAACGATGTCATGCACGATCACCTCGTTGTGCCGTGCCAGCAAAACGGCATTTGACAAGCCCACATAACCTGCGCCAACAACGGTGATTTTTGCCATAAGTGCCTCCAGTTGCCGATATTGCATTTGGTTTGTGAAGCACTCATGACATCTGCTCAGGTTGGCAGGCAAACCCGAAGCGTCATGAAAAAGTCACAAATAACCCGGCCAAGTATCGGGCACACCTTCACGCCCGCAACGCATGGGCATCGGGCCTGTCGGCTTGCTTCGCAAAGCCCAATTGCAACCTGGATCTATTTCGAGTTTGACAGAACCAGGATGCCACGCGACCCCGGCAACCCAGTACCCTGGGATGCAGGCCAGTTGATCCGGACCAAAGGCAGTTGGGCGAGGCATTGGTGAGGTCCGGTCGCGCCGGGTTTTCGGCATTTTTTGCGGTCTAATTCGGTTACCGGCGCTTGATCGGCGCTGACCCTGAAAGGACAGCCATGACCAACCCGGCAGGCTGGTTTGTCATCTTTCTCGACAAGCTCGGCCGCATCGAAGTCCTGTAACTCATCCCCGGCGGTGGCTACCGCCCAAGCCCTTGAAGATTGATATGCACCACACCCTGCCCCGCCCTCTTGACCCCGGAGAAGCCTTTTTCTTCATGTCAGACCACATTGCCTGCATGAATTTTGTCGTGCTGGCCGAGCGCAACGGCCACCTCGACCCGTCCCGGATTCAGGGCGCGCTTGACCTGATCCAGCAGGAAAACCTTTTGCTGCAAGCCAGGATCTGCTGCGCTGAGGAGGCTGGCCTGCGCTTTGAATCGGCACCCGGCCTGCCGATTGAACTGTACTGCCACCAGGCAAGCGCAGACAACTGGCAAAGCTGGATCGAGCTGGAGCTTTCGCGGCCCTTTGCCGAAGGCACCGCACCGCTGATGCGATGCCTGTATCTGGAAGTGGCAGCACCAGCTTGCTGTGTGCTGGCGCTGACTTTTCACCATGCCGTTGCTGACGGGCGCTCTGGCACCGAGCTGCTGCGCCGCACCTTGAGCCTGCTGGCGACAGACGCACTGCCGCCATCCTCGGGCGTTGCCGCTGCCCTGCCCGCGATGATCAATGTCATGCCGACGCGCTTTCGCTGGGCCGATCAGCCTGACGCAGCCAAGCTGTTGCGCAACACGCTGATCGCTGATTACCGCCGCCACGGGGCCTTGCCGCCAGTGCCGTGGCTTGACATTGGGGCCAGCGAGCGAATCCCACGGCTGATTCGGCGGAGCTTCGCTGCCGATGTCACCCGGCGGCTGATCAGCCAGGCCCGCGCGCAAGGCACCAGCGTGCACGGTGTGCTTTGCGCAGCGCAACTGCTGGCCCAGCTCAAGCTGCGGCCCGGTGACGAGCCGGGTGCGTTTTTTCTGTCCTGTCCGGTTGACATGCGCGCGCACCTGGAGCCGGTGCCGCCACTGGTGCCAACCGGCCTGTTTGTGTCGATTGTTTCAGCCACCTTTTCGGTGACACCAGATACCGAGGTGTGGCAACTGGCACGCGAGGTCACCCAGCAGACCCGCTTGCAGCTTGACCGGGGCGAAGGCCATTTGTTTTTCAACATGTTCGGGCTGGACGGCACGCCAGTTCTGCCTGATCGCATCGCGCCTTTCCAGAAAAAGTTGATGGCCTCAATGCCCAACACCATGGTCAGCAATGTGGGGGCGGTGGCCACGGTGGCCGACGACCCTGCCGTCGAGTCGATCTCGTTTGCGCTGTGCCCGATGCCCTACCAGACCCTGTTCACGGCGGCCAGCAGCTACAAAGACCAGTTGATTCTGAACGTGGGTTTTGATGCCGCCAAACTGACCGAGGAAAACGCCCGCATCCTGATTCAGGGTGCCTGCGACATTTTGGCTGCAGCAGCGGATGTGGCCTGAGCCTCTGGTGCAGGGTGCCTGGTTGATGCGCCCGGCGTCGGTGCCGCGCTAAGGATGTGGTCAGAAATAACTTCCCCTATTTGCACCGGCGGACTTGGGCGCACGCCGTCGTTGCAAGACGCTTGTTTAGCGGGCTAAACAAGCGTCTTGCGCCTAAGCCGTGCATCCCAACTCCTTGGTGCAAAACGGGGAGTTATTCCCGACCACATC
>DAOSLL010000167.1:0-7324 GCA_035368905.1 Rhodoferax sp. | reverse complement strand
ATCACCCCAAAACCCAGGAACGGGTGATGGGCATGATGTCAACCGGCAAGCCGGTGAGAAACTAATGTGTTTGCGGGACAGACCAACAATTGCGCAGCAATTTTTGCTCTGTCCCTAACTGAATAAAGGTGTTTGCGGGACAGACCAACAATTGCGCAGCAGTTTTTGCCCTGTCCCCAATCGACTAAAGATGTTTGCGGAACGAACCAACCATTGCGCAGCAATTGTTGATCTGTTCCCAAGAAATCAAAGGATATCCAAATGAAACAACTTACCGATGCCTACATTGTTGCCGCCACCCGCACGCCGATAGGCAAGTCGCACCGTGGTGTTTTCCGCAACACGCGGCCTGATGACCTGCTGGTCAAGGTGCTGCAATCAGCCTTGGCGCAAGTACCTGGGCTTGACCCCAAAGCCATCGAGGATGTGATCTGCGGCTGCGCCATTCCTGAAGGTCAGCAGGGCCTGAACATCGCCCGCATTGGTGCGGTGCTGGCGGGCCTGCCGACCAGCGTCGGCGGGATCACGGTCAACCGTTTTTGCGCCTCGGGTCTGTCGGCCATCCAGATTGCCGCTGACCGCATCCGTGTCGGCGAGGCCGATGTGATGTTCGCCGCCGGGGTTGAGAGCATGAGCATGGTGCCGATGATGGGCAATTCGCCATCGCTGTCGCCGACCATGTTTGACAACGACGAGAACATCGGCATCGCCTACGGCATGGGCCTGACGGCTGAAAAAGTGGCGAACCAGTGGAAAGTCAGCCGCGAGGCGCAGGACGCGTTTGCCGTTGAGTCGCACCGCCGTGCCATTGCCGCGCAAGCTGCAGGCGATTTTGCCGCCGAGATCACGCCAATTGAAGTCACTGATCGCGCGCCCGATCTGGCCAATGGCACGGTGCTTGAGAGAAAGCGCATGGTCAGCGTCGACGAAGGACCCCGTGCCGACACCTCGCTGGCCGGTCTGGCCAAACTGCGTGCCGTTTTTGCCGCGCGCGGTTCAGTGACGGCTGGCAACAGTTCGCAAACCTCGGACGGTGCCGGTGCCTTGATTCTGGCCAGCGAAAAAGCTGTCAAGCAATTTGGCTTGACACCGCTGGCGCGCTATGTGTCGTTTGCCGCCAAGGGCGTGCCGCCGCAGATCATGGGCATTGGTCCGATTGAGGCGATTCCGGCCGCGCTGCGTTATGCCGGCCTGAAGCAGGACGACATTGACTGGATTGAGCTCAATGAAGCCTTTGCCGCCCAGTCGCTGGCGGTTGTCAACACCCTCGGGCTCGATCCGGCCAAGGTCAACCCGATCGGCGGCGCCATTGCGCTGGGTCATCCGCTCGGTGCCACCGGAGCGATTCGTGCTGCCACCGTGATCCACGCGCTGCAGCGCAAGCAGCTCAGGTACGGCATGGTCAGCATGTGCATCGGTATGGGGCAGGGCGCGGCTGGCATTTTTGAGCGGATTTGAGCCAGAGTTCTGGCGACTTTTGCGGGCAACATCATGGCTGACCTCTTGATTGACACCACCGGACAGGTGATGACCATCACCTTTAACCGGGTGGACAAAAAAAATTCGTTCACGTCAGCGATGTACGCTGACATGGCCGACGCGCTGACCGGTGCGCAAACCGACGACCGGGTGCGGGTGGCGGTATTTCAGGGGCATGAGACCATTTTCAGTTCCGGCAACGACATTGCCGACTTTCTGAAAAACCCGCCGCTGTCGCTGGATGTGCCGGTGTTCCGGTTTCTGCGAGCGATCAGCACCTTTGCCAAGCCGCTGGTGGCTGCCGTGTGTGGCCCGGCGGTGGGAATTGGCACCACACTGCTGTTCCACTGCGACTTGGTCTATGCAGGTGACAACGCGGCTTTTTCCATGCCGTTTGTCAATCTGGGTCTGTGTCCAGAGGCCGCCTCAAGCCTGCTGGCACCGCAGCGCATGGGTTATGGACGGGCCGCCCAAGCGCTGTTGCTGGGCGACCCTTTCATGGCCGAAGCGGCGCTGGAAATGGGCCTGGTGAGTCGCATCGTGCCACCCGCCGAGGCCAGCGCGCTGGCGCAGCGGCAGGCGGCAAAGCTGGCATCCAAGCCCATCAGTTCACTGCTGCAAACCAAACGCTTCATGAAGCTGGGTCAGTCTGAGGCCGTGGCACAACGGCTGGCTGAAGAGGGTGCCGTGTTTGGTCGCATGCTGGGCGAGCCTGCGGCCCGCGAGGCGTTTACCGCTTTCATGGAAAAGCGCCTGCCAGACTTCTCCGGCGTTTGATTGATGCAAGGTATCCCAGCCCAGCCGGCCAACCGTCTGATTGAAACAAATATGCCTCTAGCCCTTGCCCAGATTGCGCCAGCAGCTATATAGTTCATAGCTATTGGGGGTTTTGCCTATGGCGAAACTCCCGCTCGCCGCAGGCCAGCATCCAGCGGGTTGCAGGTCGCGGGTGGTACAGTCGGCCCAGCAAAGTCCATGATCCAGCAGATGCTCAGCACAGCGCCCGCAACTTTTAAGTCGTATTGGCCTCCAGCCCTTTTACCGTCTGCGCGTACAGCTATTTTTTTTGTAGTATTTCATGCCTCACCATTCACTTAAATCCACCGAAGTTGTGTTCGAAGAAGAGTTTGTTGCCGGACTCAAAAAGGTGTTTGAAGAACTGATTGTTTTCAACCAGGTGCTGGGCTTGAAAATCACCTCGCTCAAGCCTGAGCAGGTCAGGGCGCGCATCAACATGCGCAATGAGTTGGTTGGGCATTTCACCTACAACCGCATTCATGGCGGCGTCATCAGTGCCGGGCTTGATGCCATGGGAGGGCTGGCGGTGATGGCCGCAATTGGTGCGCGCCACATGGACGAGTCACCGATCCAGCGCTTGCAGCGTTTTGCCAAGCTTGGCACCATCGATTTGCGGGTGGATTACCTGCGCCCCGGTATTGGCGACCACTTTGAATTTCGTGCCGAAGTGATGCGTCTGGGCTCGCGGGTGGCCTCCACGCGGATGGAATTTCTGGGTGCAGACGGCAAACTGTTGTCCACCGGAGCGGCGGCTTACATCGTGTCCTGAGGCATCAGGGCTGATTCTCTAGTAGCCCCGCCACTTCATCTATGGCTGGCGACGAAATCGTTGCAGCCGGTCCCATAAATGCAGCGTGTAATTGGCGTGTTCGTGGCTATGGTTGAGGCGGTGATAGCGGGGTTTTGGTAGCCAAGTGATCAGTCCATAGCCGACCGAGGCGATCACAGCACCTGCCAGCGGTGCCACACAATACGGCCACAGACCATTGAGCTGATGAGCCGCCAGGGCAGCCCCGTAGGCACGCGCCGGGTTGAGACTGGCACCTGTCAGCGGTGCCAGCCAGACAGTCACCAGAGCCACATAAAGTGCTACCGAAATGGCGGCATGCCGAGTCAATTGTTGACGACTCAGAACAACAAAAAGGATCACCACCAGGCCCGCAGTTGCACCGGCCTCAAAGGCGAGCAGACCGGTCGTGGACAAGCCGGATGCCGGACTCAGAACGCCGAACCCGATGGCTTCAAAGTGCTTGTGCAAAATGACCGACAACAATTCACAGGCCGTTACTGCGCCACCGAACTGCATCAGCACATAGACCAGCATTTCGCTGGTGCTCATGCGCCGCTGTAGCCAGAAAGCCAGTGAAATCGCCGGGTTCATGTGCGCACCAGAAAGCTTGCCGATGGGGGATTTCGCGATCAATGCAATCGTTGCGCCCACCACAGTGGCCAACACCAGGGGTTGCAGGGCTGGGGCCACAAATGGAACCACCAGCCAGGCAAAACTTCCCATCACGGCCAGCAGCAACGCCAGCGTTGCAATGAATTCGCATGCGCCATGAGCCATCAGGCAAACCAGAGCCTGATTCTGATCAACAGGAACATCGGCGACTTTGGTCATGAGCGAGGTCCAGAATTTGCTAGAAATAGTGAGCAGAGTTGTCTTGCGGATAAAAGCCAAATTTCGCTTGAGTTTCGGTCAAATCGAACACCTTTTCGTCGTTGTTGCTGATGGCAAAGGCTGTGATGAACTTCTCCTTTGATTCGAGCGATTGTTCAAAAGCCTTGACCAGATCGCGCTTGCTGCAAAACATGGCACGCATGTACTGGCTGTTGTAGGGCACTGGCGTATCCCCAGGCACGCTCCAGCCAATGCGAAGCGCCACAAAGTCAATACCTAAGTTGGCATAGTGTTGCCCCAAATGCTCGCCATAGACTTTCGAGTCGCCATAGAGGCAGTCCGGGCTAGCCCGGTCGTCCAGCCGAATGCTCGACTTGCGACCGCTTCGCAGTGCCACAGCGATGTCTTTCTGATGGAAAAAATTGGAGCTCGCGAAGACAATTTTTTTGACACCGTCGCGCCTGGCCTGCTCAAACGTCAGGCTGGTAGCCAAAAAATTGTTGCGCATCGTGTCAGCGTGAGGTGCTCCGGGGTTTGGATTCCCGGCAAGGTGAAAGATGGCATCAAGCCCTTCGAAAGCACCAGGCAACTGGGCCGGGTCAGCCAAGTCCAGTCGCTTGCTTTCGCATTGCTTGAGATTGTGCAAGGGCTTTGAGTCAAACAGCACCAACTCGTATTTTTCGCGTAAACCTTGCACCAGCGCAGAGCCCAAAACTCCGCCAGCACCGGTGATTCCAACCCGCAGTTTTTGTTCCATTGCAATACCTCCAATGGTCAATTCAATCACATTTCAGAGTTTTGAGCTTTTCGATTTTACGTGGCGCAACGTGTGGCGATGGTTGCAGGCCGAAGGCCAGGGCGGGAAAGGCCAGGCCAAGCGTTTCAAGTTCAACGACCCCAAGATCTTTGTTGGCACCAGGGTGTCAGGCCAATGGAGGGACGTTGTTGACCGTTTGCTGCTGCCGTCAAAGCGTCCAACGCGGCTGGTGTAACCAGTTCGGACGAGGTGGCGTGGGCAGCGTTGTGGATCAACCCGCAAACGAACCGATCTGCCCAGAAGCAGATGGGGTTTACGGGCACGTACCAAGACACTGGCTCGACGCGGTCGCTTCCCGATGACTGCCACCAGGCCCATGCGCAAGCCGCAACGCTGGAACACTGGAACGCAAAAATTTCCGAAAAAAGCAACACATGCCCAAAAAAATTGACCTATCATTGATCTAGGACAAACAAAGTGGCGTTTTAATTGCCACTTGTTTAAGTTATGTCAATGCAATCATCGTTTAAATGTGATAAAGAGTTCTCGCGTTTTGGCGCTCATGGTTGAGAGAGGTAACCAGCAGCCAGGCGCTGCGGGTCAAGACGGTGGCAAAGACTGGTGCGAAACGGACTTGTCTACAGGGGCTGGGGTTGTGCTTGACAGGCTGGTCATCAGGAGTTGATTGGATCGTCTAAAGCCGCATAAACGTGTTCGGCAGACAGGTTGTTGGTTTGATTGGGTGTGACTGCTGCAAGCATGAGATTCGGTCATGCCGCTCTTGCTAGGCAAGATGTGAGGTGAAAACCAGAGTTGCATTGAGTCGCTGAGGAGCACATCGCATCAACTATGGCGGCACCTGCGGTTGGCTAAACCAATCATGCGTGGCTTTACAGCGATTGGGGTGGGCGGGACACGTGTAGCTGGTGGTGATGGGTTGTTGGGTGTATGCAACATGTGCAATAAAAAGATTTGATTTGGAGGTGTACGAAGTTTCTTTTATTGCTGATACTCTGCTGCCAGCGTGTTGTTGGAATTTTTTTGTAACGGGCGAATGTTCCTGGTACTGTTATCAATCGAGTCAACGAAATCTTTGGAGACAACAATGAATACTGAAAAGCGCGTGCTAGCGGTCATGTCTGAATGGGGCTACTGGGGTATTGAGTTGGTCGGTCCGCTCAACAAACTGGTGGCTGCTGGTTATAAGTTTGATTTCGTTACGCCCAAGGGAAAGCGTTCACCGGTATTGCCGCCCAGCACAGACCCAAAGTACTTCGACCCTCCGCTTGGGGTTTGCGTGACAACCCAAGAGGATGCCGACTTGGTAACAGCGTTTGAGAAAACCAATCAACTTGATCAGACCAAGAACCTGTCCGAGATGTTTCCTGAGCGACCTTATTTCAGCGAGCCTGATTTTTTGCGCAAGTTCGAAGCCTATTACGAAAAGCGCCGCTTAGCCCAGGAAAAGGCACTCGCAACTTACGATGCGATTTTGCTGGTTGGGGGGAGTGGCCCGATTGTTGACATTGTCAACAACCAGCGGGTACATGATTTGATCCTTGGTTTCAACGCTGCGAAGAAGCCAATCGGCGCGATTTGCTACGGTGTGGCGGCGCTGGTTTTTGCTCGCGATTTTAATGAGCGTAACGCAATCATTGCCGGCAAGCATGTAACCGGCCATTGCATTGAATACGACTATCACGATGGTACGGGCTTTGTTGGTACCGACTTCAATATGGGGCCACCACCCTACGTGCTTGAATATATTCTTGCCGACGCAGTTGGCCCGAACGGTGGATACCATGGCAATTTCGGCAAGCGTACCTCAGTTATTGTCGATTACCCCTTTATTACTGCGCGCTCGCTGCAGTGTGCCCATGAATTCGGAGATCGCTTTGTAGACGTATTGACCAGTGATATGAAACGTTCCGGCTGGTAGTTAGTTTCTTCTTTGCCGCCGACATTGTCGAAAATCAGGAGCAATTCGAATGGAACGAACTGGTCACTATGCAGTAGCAGAGCAACTTCAAGCCGATGGGGTGGAGCATATTTTCGGCAATCCGGGTACTGTCGAACAGGGTTTTCTTGACGCGTTGGGTGATTTCCCCTCAATTAAATACATCCTGACCTTGCAGGAATCGGTGGCCATCATGGCAGCCGATGCCTATGCGCGTGCCAATCGCAAACCAGCGGTAGCGCAGATTCACAGTTCACCAGGTCTTGGAAACGCCATCGGCGCGTTGTACCAAGCCATGCGGGGTCACAGCCCTATAGTCGTCCTGGGTGGTGATTCTGGCATCCGCTACCAGGCCATGAATGCGCAGATGGCTGCCGATCTGGTAGCAATGGCACGACCGGTCACGAAGTGGTCAACCATGGTGCAACATCCCTCGTCGCTGTTGCGCGTTTTGCGGCGTGCCATGAAAGTTGCCGCAACGCCACCTATGGGGCCGGTTTATGTGTGTTTGCCTCAGGATATCTTGGATGCCCTGGCGACAGAAGATGTGTTTCCCTCGTTTATTCCAACTAGTCGTAGTCAGCCCGAAGCTGAATTTATCGATCAAGCCGCTGAATTGCTTCTGGCCGCATCCAGGCCGATGATCTTTGTCGGCGACGGCATTGCCTATTCCGGTGCTCAGTCTGAACTCGCGCGGGTTGCCGAGTTGCTC
>DAOSLL010000166.1:0-7325 GCA_035368905.1 Rhodoferax sp. | reverse complement strand
ATTCACAGGCGGCCGCCATCAGCGCCATGGTGCCGGTGGGCCTGGCCATTGGGGTGCCACCCGGTTACATCGTGGCGTTTGCCGCAGCCTCTTATGGCTACTACATATTGCCCACCTACCCTAGCGACCTGGCCGCAATCCAGTTTGACCGCTCTGGCACCACCCATATTGGCAAATACGTCATCAACCACAGCTTCATCCTGCCGGGGCTGATCGGGGTCAGCACCTCCTGCCTGATTGGCTATCTGCTGGCCGGGCTTTACGGCCTGATTTGAGGCCGCACAGTGGCCAATCGACGGCCAGACCAGCGAACTGTTGATTTGCCCCGCTGCTGTCTGAAAAGAGGGCAAGCTGCACATGGGGCCAACCAAATTGAACCCAGTTCCTGAACGTCAGCTTCAGCCAGATCGATGGCGGAGTCGGGTTGACTGCAGATTTGGTGTCATATTGGCCTCTGGCCCTTATGATGACTGCGTTGAATGCTATTAAATAGATACCATTGTGATGCTCCAGCAATGACGAGGCACAGAAAACGCCCGGCCTGATTGGGGTGCATTGGCCCTGTCATCCTCACCTCATATCCCGTCGGAGCGCCCTGGGTCATGCACATGCCTGCGCCCAACGTCCTGGCACTGCAGCGTGCTGGCTTTCATCGCGCGCATGGCTGGTTTTGACATGGATGTGTGCACGCGGTGCAAGCGGCGGCCGTTGCGTGTCGTGGCGGTCATGGCGGGCTCGCAACGCTTGCCTGACCCTGGTGATGTTTAGGCTCCCAACAAGCGACGACCGCCCGCGTAAGGCGTGAGCTGGTGCGTCAGTGCTGTCCTTTTGAACACTTCGCCCGAGGCGGGGGCGGTGTTGTGCTCGCCTCAACCAGCGCCACGCTGGCATTCAATTTGACGCTCACACCGCCAGCCTGGTTGCGGCTGGCGGCGACCGCTTGCCACATGCGATCAAAGTCTGGTACGCGCGATGCGGTAAAGTTCGGGCCATGAGCCGCGCACAAAGTATCAGGATGTCTTTCAATCAACTTGTCGCTACCGCTTGGCAACGGCGGTTCAGTCCAACAAGGTTTGTCTTGGGCGGCGGGCGTTGTGCGTCTTCGTCAGTTTTGTCATGCGCAAGATAAACGTTATTCGTTAGGCATCGCAAAAGACCCGCTCACACCCTTTCAATGATCCCGTCCGTTTCCGCCGTTTTTCTAATCCAAAGGAGTACTCATGACAGCAAAAAAAAGCGTCCTTATTGTCGGGCTGCGGCCTGAGCTCATTAACTTCGCAGATCCAGCTTACTCTGCATTTCCGGGTCTGGATGCAGGCAAGGTGATGGCTGCGCTAACTGCCGACGAACTCAATCTCAATGCACTTGGATACGATGCACAGCTTTGTCTTACTGATTTCGGTGAAACGGCGGAAACTGTCATCCGAAAGAAACTCGCTGAGAAGAAGTATGACTGCGTTCTCATTGGCGCTGGAGTGCGCACAATTACACCCAATTTCCTTTTGTTTGAGAAGTTGATCAACATTGTTCATGAGCATGCGCCGACCGCGCGAATTTGCTTTAACACGAAGCCGAGTGATACGGCAGAGGCCGTCAAGCGCTGGATATAAGTCAAATATGTACTGGGCCAAGTGGCAAAGGCGCGATGCCAAAGACGATGCCTAGCGAGCAAGGTCAGTTCGTGCCAAGCCCACGATCTGCACCATTTGTTGGACGAGCCCGGATCAGGCCAAAAACGCCTGCCTCACCTGCACTGAAAACATCTTTTCCCACCACTCTGGCTACAAGGGTCTTGGGAACCCCAGGACCGGCAGCGCCGATAAGTCTAGCCATCATTGCAATGGCTGTGTGGCCAAACCAGGCATCTTGAGGCAGCCAAATCAGCCGTTTTGAGCTGCTTTTGACCAAGCGCCGCCACAGTACCGAGCAGGTGTGAATGCCTGTCAACACACGCGGAAATCTGGCGGCAAAGGTATTGGGCAGGAATGCCTGGTGGGTCACCTGGCACCCAGATCGTGATTTCTCCAACACCGTTGGTCGATGTCGCAACCGGCGGTGCAGGCAGGCACCCCAAGCGTCTTACCAGATGCGTGCCCGTTTGGTTGGGGCGAGCCACATCGGGTCACCCGGCGTGGTGCCAAACGCCTTATGGAACGCATCCATGTTGCGCAGCGGTCCAAAGCCGCGCAGAAAACCCAGGGCGTGGAAATCTGTTGTCGCCAACAAGCGAATGCGCTCCGTGCGCGCCTTGTAGGTCCACAACTGCGCCCACGCCACAAAACAGCGCTGGTCAGTGGTCATGCCATCCACTTTCGGCAGTTGCCTCCCCTTGAGAGCCCGGTTCAGCGCCGCGTGGGCCAAAGTGATACCTCCCAGGTCTGCGGTGTTTTCGGTCAGCGTCAGCGTGCCGCTCTGAACCAGGTCTGGCAATACTTTGTAGCTATTAAATTGATTGACCAATAACTGCGTGCGCTGCTTGAACTCGTTGCTGGCTTGGGGTGTCCACCAGTTGCGCAAATTGCCGACGGCATCGTATCGACTGCCGTTGCTGTCGAAACCGTGGGTTAACTCATGACCAATCACCGCGCCAATGGTGCAGTAGTTCACGGCCTTGTCGGCACCTGGCGTGTAAAACGGGGGCTGCACGATGGCTGCCGTGATATCGATGCCGTTGTAAGTCGGGTTATAGGCCGCGTTAACCGCAGTGGGCGTGGTGTACTTCGGGGAGTTAAAGCGTTCAACCTTGACCGGCAGTGGCAATTTGTCGAGCTCGCGCTTGAGGTTGAAGGCGGCGATGCGCTGGTTGTTGCCCAGGTGGTCGTCGGCGCGGATGTCGATGCTGCTGAAGTCGATCCAGGATTTTGGATAGCCGACCTGAATGTCCACCCGCGACAGCTTTTCGAGCGCCGCCTTGCGGGTAGGTTCGTCCAGCCAGGGGTTGGAACGAAGCCGCAGTTCAAACTCCGCACGAATGTGTTCCACCATCTCGGTCACCTCGCGGCGGGTGGATTCAGGGAAATAGGTATTGACGTACAACTGCGACAACGGGTGGTAAAGCTGCGTGGCGATGGCATCCACCGTTTGTTCCTCGCGTGGCTCCGAACGTACCAATTGATCGCGCTGGCGCTGGTACTCATCGGCCATGTCAAACCACGGCTTGCCAAGAAAGCCCGCGTTGGCCGACAGCACCGACCATCGAACCAGGGTTTGCAGGTCTTCCTTGGGGCGGGTGCTGAGCAGGCGGTTGAGCGTTTTCATGCCCTCCAGATCATGAATCTGAATGCGCGTTGTGGGCTCGACGCCGATTTGCTTGAGAAATTCGCCCAGATCAACGGCCGGGATCAACGCTTGTGCCTCGGCCAAGCTCATGATGTTGTAGGTGCGCGCCGGGTCGCGGGCTTGCAAGGGTGTCAGTCGGGGTGCCATCAGCTCGGCTTCCATCGCGAGGATGGTCTTGGCATGCTGGGTGGCAACTTCTTCGCTTTCACCAGTTTGGCGCAGCATACGCTTGGTGTAGTCCAGGTACAAGTCGCGGATGCGCTGGGCGGCCGGGTCGGTGTACTGGGCTTGCTCCAGTTGCGGACCACCAGGCATCAGCGCCAACACCATGCGGGTGTTGTCCTTGATGTCGGTGACGGGCCAACCAAGCACCAACGGGGCGCCGCCTTTTTTTAACTGATCGGCCGAGAAACGCGCCAACTCCAATGGGCTTGACGCTGCCCCCGCCTGCATCAGGTCAGTCTTCAAAGGATCCAGCCCCAACTGGTCTTGGCGGGCGGTGTTCATGGCGGCGCGGTAGTAGTCGCCCACCTGTTGCTCTGGGCTGCCTTTGGCATACCCACCCTGGCCAGCACGCAGCGTGATGCTGAGCAACTGGTGCTTCAACGTTGTCTTCAGCAACGCGAAGCCACCGATGTCGGTCTCCGAGTCGGGGATGGTCAGGCTGTTAAGCCAGTTGCCGGTGGCGTAGGCGTAAAAGTCGCTGCGTGGGCTGACCGACCTGTCCATGTGGCTGGGGGAGTAGCCCAGTGGCCCCACTGGCAACACCGAGGCGGCTCGGGTGGGGCGCTCAATAATTGGCCACAGGGTCGCCGCGTTGGCATCGGCAGCCGATGCCAGGAGTGGCGTGCTGACCACAAGCGCGGCCAAGGCTTTAAGGGGCAGCCCCCTCACTGGAAGATGCACAGCGAACATGTTTCAACCACTCCAAAAAAAACGAAATCTGTCGCGCGTACCCCCCAAATTGGCCAGCTCCGAATTGCCCGCCTGAAGGAACGGCACATCTGCCTTGAGCGCAATGCTCTACTTGATCAACGCGCGTCGTATTCGCAACGCTTTCTTTCGCCATTGGCCGGGTCGCCAAACTCACGGGTAGTGCAGCGAACGTTTCGATTGACCTCCTTGGTGTTGAAGCGCCCATGCACGCCAAACCTGACGCGTGTGTTGTAGGGCACCCGGCACTCGCCTTCCTCCGATGCACAGTACACCCAATTGCCACCCCCGTAGCTCGGTCGCTGGTAGTTGCGGTACTCGGGGCGATAGTTTGACTGGTAGCCCCGTTCATCCACCCCTTTGTTGTAGCCGTCGCTGTATTCACGCGAATCGTTGTAGTTGCTGTAGGGATGGTGGTACTGGCCATCGCGAAAACCGCGCTCGAAATCTGCGGTTTGGCGCTCGTCAAAATTGCGGTCTTCGCGGTGGTGTGACTTGGAGGCCAAGGCCGCAATGCCGAGCAGAACGGCCGCACCCACAGCCACAGCGGCACCGGTGCTCATGCCGTCAGCGTCTTTTTGATTGCAGTCTGCGTTGCCCACGGTGTCGATCTGCTGGTAGCGACCATCTTCAGTGCGTACACGCACGCACTTCTTGGTGTTACTTTGCCACCAATAGCTGTAAACGCTGGCACCGCTTCGCGATGTGTGATGCTGGATGTAACCACGCGATTGCATCTGAAACTCGCCGTCGCTGCCCCGGGCATCCAACAAATCGCTGATGTCGCTGGGCGCTGGGCTTTGGGCAAAGACCGGGACACCCGTCAACGCCATCGATGCGGCCAGCGATGCAGCCGTGATTTTGGTAAAGAGGCCAACATTCTTTGGGGGGTGCATGACATCTCCTGAAGGCGAGTTGAAATTGGAAACGGTATTCTGCCATCAGTCATGACATTCAATTTCCCAGTCCTGCAGGCCCAGCCATCCAAGGGTACAGGTTCACTTTCCCACAAGCAATGCCTGCACCGCTGCCTCCAACTGCGCGTCGCGCCCCGCAGCAATGACATTGGGGTCGTTGTAAACCAACACACTGGGCACGGTCTCGTCATTTTCAAACCAGCCACTCTTGAGATCGGTGGCACCCAGTTGGGGAATGCCGTATTTGATCAGGTCCAGCACATAGATCCACCAAACCGCAGTGCCGGTGCCCGGAACTCGATCACCAATCACCGGCCCAATACCCATGCGCTGGTACAGGTGCGGAAAAATGCTGCCATCCGAATAGCTGCTGGCATTGGCCAACAAGACGCTGGGTTTGCCCCAGCGGTCCAGCGGAATCCTGCCACGGCTGATGCCATCGCGGCTGACAAAACCGCCGATCACCTGGCCGGTCAACAGCGTTGCCAGTTGGTCGTGCAGCAGTCCACCCTTGTTAAACCGGACATCCACAATGAGCCCGGTCTTGTCGCGCGATTCACCAAACACTTGGTCCACGGTGCGCTGGTAGTTCGCACTGTCCATGGCATTGATGTGCACGTATCCCAGGCGGCCCTTGGAAAGCTCGGCAGTCAGTGCCTTGCGGCGTTCAACCCAATGGTCGTAGGCCAGCTCAAGCTCTGCATTCTGGGTGATTGGTGTGATGACCTGGGTGGCCGTGCCGGTGCCCGATGCCGCCTGCACGCTCAGTTCGACCGGTGTGGCTTGCTTGCGATTGAGCAAACCGTGGAACTGCTCGTTGCTGGTAACCGCCTGACCATCGACCGCCAGAATCACTGCGCCCGGCTTCAGCAGCGACCGGGCGCTGTCGGCGGGGCCGCCCACCAGAACCGATGCCACGCGAATCCCCAGCCCGGTGTGCGTCGGGTCTTCATAAAACCCCAGCGATGCGGTGTCGTCGGCCAAAGCCGCTTTGTGAAGGTAAATGCCAGCCATGTGCGACGCATTGAGTTCACCCGCCATTTCACCCAACAGGTCCGCAAAATCTTCCCACTGGTGCATGTGTGGCAAGTAGCGCGCATGCGCGGTGCGCAGCGCCTTCCAGTCACGCCCATGCATGTCGGGCCGGTAAAACTTCAACTGCGTCATGCGCCAGAAATACTGAAACAGGTAGGCCAGCTCACCACGTGGGTCATAGTCGAGCCGGGCGCTGTAGGCGACTGAGGTGCTGCTGCCCTTGGCCAGGTTGATGCGGTCAATCGACCCCGGGTCGGCGCTGTAGAGGGTGTCGCCCTTGGCGTTGGCGCTGACGATGGCGTTGCTTAGCGGCCTGGTAAACACCTTGTCCAAGGCACCGGTATGCAGGTTCAGACGGTAGCCCACCATCACACCTGGCACCTCTGCGGTCACCAAAATCAAGCCCTCGCCGTCAGCTTGGACCTGTTTGAACTGAATGCTGACCAGCGAGTACGGTGTCAGCCGGGTGATGCGGTGGCGCAGGCCGCGCGCCTGGGGCTGCCAGGTGTTGTCGGTTTGCGCTGGCTGTGCCGCAGGTTTGAGGCCGTTGCGCGCCTGGATGAATGCATCGAAAGCCTCCTGAGTGAGGTGGACGATGTAAACGTCGGACTGCCCACCGCTGCTGTCCGCATTGCGCAAACCATCGCGGTCGGTATCCCAGATCACCGCTTTGCTGTCGGGTGTGAAGATGGGCGCGTGGTCACTGTAACCACTTTGCGACAGATTGACGGGCTCGGCCTTGCCCGATGCGTCGAGCAATGTGATGTCGAGGTCGCCAACCAGGGAACCCGTGGTGGCCACGATCCAGCGGCTGTCGGGAGACCACTTCAGCGTCATGTCACCGTCCTGATAGCTGTAAATTTGGCCTTCCTTGAGTGCTGTGACCGTCTTTCCGGTGGTCGGGTCCAGCACTTTGATGCTTTGGCGGTTGTCCAGGTAGGCAATGCGCTTGCCGTCGGGTGAATACGCCGGAAACAGCGCGTCGCCTTCGGTGTTGATCACCTTCTTCTCCACTACCGGACCGGCGGCGGTGAACGACGCGGGGCGGTCTGGCGGAACGGAGGCTTCAAAAATGTCTGAATCACCATCGCGTTCGCTGGCGTACAGCAGGGTACGGCCGTCGGGACTGAAGCTGATGTCATGTTCAAACGCCGGTGTTGA
>DAOSLL010000165.1:0-7351 GCA_035368905.1 Rhodoferax sp. | reverse complement strand
TTTAGCGGCTCACAATTCTTAAAGCCCCCGGCTTTGCCGGGGGATGGTTACTTGCCTTGGCTTGCCGCCTTACTGCTGCTGGTCCTGGCTGGTGTTTACCTGCTGCGCTGGTCAGAGCACCCAAGGCTGGAAGGCTTGGGCTTGCTGGCGCTGCTGTTGTTTGCCTTTGTGGCTTCCTGGACGGTTCAAATGGGGCAGCAACGCATCCGCGACCAGGGGCACCAGGAAACCAGACACCTGCTGACAATGCAGGAAGTGACCAACCGGCAACTGCAGCAGGCCAATCGGCAACTGCAGGATGGCGAGCAGAAGCTGGCGGTCACACTCAATTCGATTGGTGATGCGGTGATTGCCACCGACGCACAGGCGCGGGTGACGCTGATCAACCCGGTGGCGCAGAAGCTGACGGGCTGGACCTTCGAGCAAGCGCTGGGCCAGCCGGTCAATGCGGTGTTTCGCATCATCAGCAAGGCCACCCGAGAGCCCTCCGCCGTGCCGGTTGCCAAGGTACTGGCGCTGGGCATCATTCAGGGCCTGGGTAACCACACCGTGCTGATCAGCCGCGACGGTGCCGAATACGACATAGCCGACAGTTGCGCACCGATTCGCGATGCACAGGGGCAGGTGATGGGTGCGGTGCTGGTGTTTCGCAACGTAACGGCCGAATATGCCGCGCAGCAGGCACTGCGCAAAGTCGCCACTTTGCAAAACGCCATTTTCAACAGCGCCAACTTCTCCAGCATTGCCACCGATGCGCTCGGGGTGATCCAGATTTTCAATGTCGGTGCCGAGCGCATGCTGGGTTACACCGCCGCCGAAGTGATGAACAGCATCACCCCGGCCGACATATCTGACCCGCTAGAGGTGATTGCCCGCGCCAAGTCGCTCAGCCTTGAGCTCAACACCCACATCAACCCCGGCTTTGAGGCGTTGGTGTTCAAGGCATCCCGCGGCATTGAAGACATTTACGAGCTGACCTACATCCGCAAGGATGGCAGCCGCCTGCCAGCGGTGGTGTCGGTGACGGCGCTGCGCGACCAGGACGAAGCCATCATTGGCTATCTGCTGATTGGCACCGACAACACCGCCCGGCGCGCCGCCGAGGTTGAGCGCGAGCGGCTTGACCAGGTGCTGCGCGACAAAAATACCGAGCTGGAGATGGCCCGCGCGCTGGCCGACAAGGCCAACCTGGCCAAATCTGAATTCTTGTCGAGCATGAGCCACGAACTGCGTTCGCCGCTGAACGCGATTCTGGGCTTTGCCCAGTTGATCGAGTCAGGTATGCCGGTGCTAACGCCGACGCAAAAGGCCAGCATCGCGCAGATCCTGAGCGCTGGCTGGTACTTGCTGGACCTGATCAATGAGGTGCTGGACCTGGCGCTGATTGAGTCGGGCCGCTTGAGCCTGTCGTGCGAGGCGGTGCTGTTGTCCGAGGTGCTGCAAGACTGCCAGACCCTGGTCGAGCCACTGGCGCTGAAAAAAGAGGTGCAACTGCATTACCCCAGGCTAACCGCGTCCCGCTTTGTCAGCGCAGACCGCACCCGGCTCAAGCAGGTGCTGATCAACCTGCTGTCCAACGCCATCAAATACAACCGCCAGGGCGGCAGCGTGCATGTGACCTGTCTTGAGCGCGGCATTGGCCACCTGCGCATCTGTGTGCAAGACACCGGTAATGGCTTGGTTGCAGAAAAGGTGAACCAGTTGTTTCAGCCGTTCAACCGACTCGGCAAGGAAGACAGCGACGAAGAAGGCACCGGCATCGGGCTGGTGGTAAGCAAGCGGCTGGTGGAGCAAATGGGCGGCGAAATCGGTGTCATCAGCACGCCGGGCACCGGCAGCGTCTTCTGGATAGAACTGAACATGACGAACGCGCCGAAACTTGACGAAACCGTCGTTGAGACGCTGGTGACCGGCACCGAGTCAAGCCTGGGCAACGTCAGGGTACGCAGCGTGCTGTATGTGGAAGACAACCGTGCCAATATGGAACTGGTGGCACAACTGATTGCACGCCGACCCGACCTGCGCCTGTTCGGTGCCGAAGATGCGACCCGTGGCATTGCGCTGGCGCGCGAGCATCACCCCGATGTGATCTTGCTTGACATCAATCTGCCCGGCATCAGCGGCCTGCAAGCGCTGAAAATCCTCAAGGAAGACCCTGACACCCGGTTGATTCCGGTGCTGGCCCTGAGCGCCAATGCAATGCCGCGCGACATTGAGCGTGGCCTGACCGCCGGGTTTTGCCGCTACCTGACCAAGCCAATCAGGGTTGCCGAGTTCATGCAGGCGCTCGATGTCGCACTGGAACAGGCGCAAACCCAGCGCGCTGATGTTGCGACCATGGACCAGTCATGATGCCCGCTGCGGTCGAACTGCTGGATGCCCACATTCTGGTGGTGGACGACAAACCGGCCAACGTGGTGTTGCTGGCGCAACTGCTGGCGCATGTCGGCTATCGGAAGGTCAGCTCCACCAGCGACCCGGCGGCGGTGTGCGCGCTGCACCGCACCCATCAGTACGACCTGATCCTGCTGGACTTGCAAATGCCCGGCATGGACGGCTTTGAGGTGATGGCCGGGCTGCGCGAGATAGAGACTGGCGGCTACCTGCCGGTATTGGCCATCACGGTGCAGGCCAAGCACAAGCTGCGCGCTCTCAAGGCCGGCGCCAGAGACTTTATCGTCAAGCCGTTTTATTTGATTGAGATGGAAACCCGCATCAAAAATCATCTGGAAGTGCGCCTGCTCTACAAAGAGCTGGCCAAGGCCGTCAGCGCGCTGGAGTCGTATGCGCTGCACGATGCCCTGACCGGCCTGCCGAACCGCCGTCTGCTGCTGGAGCAACTGGCGCTGGTACGCGGCGCCGGGGTGCAGTCTGCCAAGCACGGGGCCTTGATGTTTCTCGACCTGGACCATTTCAAACAGCTCAACGACACGCTCGGCCATGAGTTTGGTGATGTCTTGCTGCAGCAGGTAAGCCAGCGCCTGCAAGGCTGCCTGCGCCAAGGTGACAGCGTGGCACGCTTTGGCGGCGACGAGTTTGTGGTGCTGCTCGATTGGCTGGACCCGCAGCCAGCAACAGCCGCCGCTCAGGCACAGGCGGTGGCGCAGCAGATTCTGGCGGCGCTGGACCTGACCTACAACCTGCAAGGCCACGCCTACGCCAACACCATCAGCATCGGCGTGGTGATTTTTCAGGGCGAGGCCGAATCGATCAGCAACCTGCTGAAAAAAGCCGACTTGGCGATGTACCGTGCCAAGTCGCTGGGGCGTAACCGGGCAAGCTTCTTTGACGCTTCCATGCAGGCCGAGGTGCAAGCCCGTGACACGCTGCTACACGACATGCGCTGCGGTCTTGACGCAGGCGAATTCTTGTTGCATTACCAGTTGCAGATGGATGCCGCTGGCTCGCCAGTAGGGGCCGAGGCGCTGCTGCGCTGGCAGCATCCGCAGCACGGACTGATGCTGCCAGGCCAGTTTCTGGAGTTGGCGCAAGACAGCAATCTGATCCTGCCACTGTCGCAGTGGGTATTGCGCACTGCCTGTGCCCAACTGTTGCAATGGGCGAAAAGCCCACAAACCGCCGACTGGACCCTGGCGATCAACGTCGGTGCCTGCCAGTTGACGCAGGCCGATTTTGTGCAACAGGTGCTTTGCACCCTGCAAGCCAGCGGGGCACCGGCTACCCGCCTGACGCTGGAACTGACCGAAGGCACCTTGCTGCACGACGTGGAAGACGTGATCGACAAGATGAACGCATTGCGCAGCGCCGGGGTGCGGCTTTGTCTGGACGATTTTGGTGTCGGCTTTACCTCGCTGGGCTACCTCAGACGGCTGCCGCTGGCGCAAATCAAGCTGGACCAGGCGATGGTGCATGCCGCCAGCAGCGACTCCAGCGTGGCGGTGCTGGCGCGCGCCATTGTTGATCTGGGTGCCAGCCTGGGTGTGCCGGTGATTGCCGAGGGCATCGAGACCGCCGCCCAGCGGGACTACTGTGCTGCGCTGGGTTGTGCTGCCTTTCAGGGCAACTATTTCGCCGCCCCGGCAGTGGTTGCCGACTTGCCCGTCAAAATCACATGAAAATAGCATTCAAACCCTTATCCAGATTGCGCTGCATGCTATATTTATCAGAGCATCTTGAAGCCGCGGAACAACACTGCGTTGCCGATTGGCAGGCGGCAGGAGTCTGCTACCCTGATAGATGGCGCAGTGGGACGCTAGTCCGGCCAGAGGTGCCGGATTTGCTGGCCCACCACCCGGCTGCAGGTCAAAGCGCCGGTGCAAAATGGACCGCTGAGGTCGGTTCGCACGCGATGCGCCATAACTTGGACAGGCCCCCAGGCATGCGATCACGCAGTCCCAAAGCACACTAAACCAACCCCCGAGCCAGAATATGTCGATTCCTCTTAGCGATCTGCCCGACGATGTGCTAACCGTCAATGCCCTCAAGCTGTTGCGTCGGCGCGCCGAAGACAACCCCAAAATGCGCGCGGTGTTGCCAGCGCAATTGGTCAATGAGATGACCCCCGACGATGCCCAACTGCTGTTTCATGAACTGCGCGTGCACCGGGTTGAGCTGGAACTGCAAAACGAGGAATTGCGTCGCGCGCAATTGGAACTTGAGGAGGCACGGCAACGCTACTTTGACCTGTATGACCTGGCACCGGTGGGCTACTGCTCGGTGACCGATCAGGGCCTGATCATCGAGGCCAATCTGACCGCAGCGGCGCTATTGGGGGTGCCGCGCCAGGAGTTGGTCAATCGGTCGCTGACCCGCTTCATGGCACCGAGCCACCGGCAGATTTACCGCGACTGCTGTCGGCAGTTGCACAGCGGTGGCGAGGCGCAAAGTTGCGAGCTGCAGGTAAGCCGGGTCGTGGGCGGCACGCTGTGGCTTAGCCTGACCGTGAACATGACCAAAGATGCCACTGGCACCACGTTGCTGCGGGTGATGTTCAAAGACGTCACCGAGCGCAAGCTGCTCGATGCGGTGCTGCTGCAAACCAGCCATGATCTTGAGCTGGCCCGGCAAGCGGCCGACAAGGCCAACCAAGCCAAATCCGACTTTCTGGCCGACATGAGTCACGAACTGCGCTCGCCACTCAACGCCAT
Source organism: Rhodoferax sp. (assembly GCA_035368905.1). Lineage (GTDB taxonomy): Bacteria > Pseudomonadota > Gammaproteobacteria > Burkholderiales > Burkholderiaceae_C > Rhodoferax. The sequence goes on along the minus strand of DAOSLL010000165.1, from coordinate 2,243 downwards.
ACTGGGCTTTGCCCAACTGCTCGATGCTGGCACGCCAGCACCAACTCCAGCACAAAAGTCGTCGATTGACCAGATCATTCAAGGCGGCTGGCACCTGCTGGCGCTGGTCAACGAGATTCTGGACCTGGCCAGCATCGAGTCAGGCCAGGTGGCGCTGACGATGGGTGTTCAGTCGCTCGGCGAGGTGCTGCAAGAATGCCAGTTGTTGATCGCGCCGCTGGCGCTGGCCAACCATATCCGCCTTGAATTTCCAAGCTTTGGCGAGCCCTGCTGGGTGCAAGCTGATCGGCATCGCCTCAAGCAACTGCTGATCAACCTGCTGTCCAACGCCATCAAATACAACCGCACCGACGGTAGCGTGGTGGTGCGCTGGCAGTTGTGCCCGATGCAGCGGGTGCGCGTCAGCCTGGAAGACAGCGGCCAGGGCCTGACACCGGCGCAGTTGGCGCAACTGTTTCAGCCGTTCAACCGCCTCGGACAGGAGTCTGGCCAGCAGCAGGGCAGCGGCATCGGGCTGGTGGTGAGCAAACGTCTGGCCGAGATGATGGGTGGCAGCATTGGTGTTTCCAGCACGCCGGGCGTTGGCAGCGTGTTCTGGTTTGAGCTGGCGCTGGCAGACGCAGGCGCAGACGCAGACGCAGGCGCAGACGCATGAACAACTTTCCGATCGTCTGCGTGGGCGGCTCTGCGGGTGGGCTGGATGCCTACATTCGCTTGCTGAAAAATCTGCCGCCCGATATGGGTGTGGCGATTGTGATCGTCAATCACATCACCATCATGGCAACCCAGTTGCATGAGGTGCTGCCGCGCTTTTCCAGTATGCCAGTCGAGCTGATTACCGACAACCTGCTGGTGCAGCCCAACCGGGTGTTCATCATTCCGGCCAATCGCGATCTGCATGTGGAAGGCGGCGTATTTCACCTCAAGCCAATCTCCAAGCCGCACGGCTGGCCGGATGTGATCACCGTGTTTTTGCGCTCGCTCGCGGCCCACTGGGGCGGCCAGTTGATTGCCGTGATTGTGTCGGGCTACGACGGTGATGGCGCGGCTGCGCTGTGCAGCATCCGCGAAGCCGGAGGCATCACCATTGCGCAAAAACCCAGCACCGCGATCCAGCCCGACATGCCCGACAGTGCCATCGACTCCGGTTGCATTGACCATGTGCTGTCGCCAGAGGACATTGCGCAGACCATTGTGCGCATCGCCAGCGGCAATCAGACTGTTGCCTTATGAGTGCCAGCGCACAGACGGGGCCGACGCAATGAGCAAGCATCGGCGCTTGACGAGGATCACGGCGAGCACCTGCGAAATATATGTAAAAAAGCCCTTTAGCCCTTACACATAATGCGCTGATAGCTCCTAAATTTGTAGTGAAAAGGCCTTCAAGTAGGCACAAGGAATACCCGATGAACCTCTCTGTTGATATCTTGGCCGCCAGCATTTTGATAGTGGATGACCAGCAGTCCAATGTGCAATTGCTCGAGCAGTTGCTGCGGGAGACTGGTTATACCCAGGTGAGCTCCACCATGAACCCCGAGACGGTGTGCGCCCTGCACCGCACGCACCGCTACGACCTGATCTTGCTGGACCTGCAAATGCCGGTGATGGACGGTTTTGCCGTGATGGAGAGCCTGAAAACCAATGTCGAAGATGATTACCTGCCGGTGATTGTGCTGACCGCCCAGCCCGGCCACAAGCTGCGTGCGCTGCTGGCCGGGGCCAAGGATTTCATCAGCAAACCGTTTGACCTGGTGGAGGTCAAAACCCGCATCCACAACATGCTCGAAGTGCGCCTGCTGTACAAAAAGCTGGCCAGCTACAACGAGCTGCTGGAAGCCACTGTGGCCGAGCGCACCGCCGAATTGCGCGAAAGCCAGGCCCGCTACCGCAGCCTGGCCGAATTGGCCTGCGACTGGTACTGGGAGCAGGACGAAAACGGCGCATTCACCAAAGTGTCTGGCCCGGTGCTCGACATGCTTGGCCTGCGGGTCCCCTCGTTGCGTGGCGATGATGATCAGTTGCTGCCCAGTGGCTGGAACGACGATGAACGCATGAAGCTGCACGAGATCATTGGCAACCGGCAGCCGTTTCTGGACTTTGTGCTGCACCGGGCCAACCCGGATGGCTATCAGCAGGTTTTTCAGGTCAGCGGCGAGCCGATGTTTGACCGGCTCGGCCGCTTTGTCGGCTATCGGGGCATCGGACTGGAAACCAGCGTCAAATCATGATCCCAATTCACCACC
>DAOSLL010000164.1:0-7354 GCA_035368905.1 Rhodoferax sp. | reverse complement strand
TAGGAGTCGCGCCCTCGCGACGAAGGCCGTCCAATTCCGGCTTGTCCGGCTTAGGTTCATGCAGGCAAGCCTGGTGGGCCGCTTGGGGCGGAAAAAAGCTCTACCACCGCTGCCGGGCAAGATGCAAACCAGGCATGAAAGTAACTGGCCCGCACGCTGCCGTGCTGCCACAGCGCCTCACCCGCATCGGGTTGCGCACTGGTGTCCGGGCGCGCCGTTCTGGTCACTGGCGGCAGCGCTGTTTCGGTGGTGGAGTAGTGAAAGGTGTGGCCACGCAGCAAACCGCTGGCGAGTTGAAGCTGCTGCGGCCCGAGCGCGGCCAGCCGTTTGTGCATGGTGACGCAACCCGGCACCAGGCCCCATTGGGCATGGCGTTGGCCATCGGCTGTGATGAGGGTGTCAAACAGCGCCATCATGCCGCCGCATTCCGCCCACACCGGCTTGCCCGCAGCAATGTGCGCGGCCAGGCTGTCACGCAGTGCGCTGTTGCTGGCAATCGTGGTGGCGTGCAATTCGGGGTAGCCGCCGGGAAGCCACAGTGCATCACAAGCGGGCAGCGCCACATCGGCCAGCGGTGAGAAAAACACCAGTTCGGCACCCAGATCGCGCAGGCAGTCGAGGTTGGCGGCGTAAATGAAGCAAAACGCAGCATCGCGCGCCACCGCGATGGTCTGGCCTTGCAAGGGCGGCATCGACGCGTCGCCTTGGCCCGACAGACCGGCCGAAGCGGGGCCAGGCGCGGGTTGTGGCAATGTCGCTGACGGCTCGAACCCAACGCGCCAGCGCTGCCAGTCTGCCAGCGTCATCTGGCCCAGCGGCGTGCTGGTCAGCGCATCAGCAGCGGCATCCAGCCGGGCCAGCGCATCATGCACCTCGCTGGCCACGGTCAGGCCCAGATGCCGTTCGGGCAGCGACCAGGCAGCGTTGTGCATCAGCGCGCCCAGCCAGCACTCGGGTTCGCGCACACTGCCCTGCAGCATCTGCGCATGCTGCCCGTTGGCCACCCGGTTGGCCAGCACACCGGCCCAGGGCAAGCCAGCGCGGTAGTGCTGCAGCCCAAACGCCAGCGCGCCAAAAGTACCGGCCATGGCAGCCGCATCAATCACCGCCAGCACTGGCAGGCCAAAGCGCTGTGCCAGGTCGGCTGCGCTGGGGTCGCCGTCATACAAGCCCATCACGCCCTCGACGATGATCAGGTCGGCTTGCGCCGCCGCTGCTGCCAGCCGGGCGCGGCAGTCGGCCTCGCCGTTGATCCACAAGTCCAACTGATAAACCGGCGCGCCGCTGGCCAGCGCGTGCCAGTAGGGGTCGAGAAAATCCGGCCCGCACTTGAACACCCGCACTGTTCTGCCCTGGCGCGCGTGCAGCCGCGCCAGCGCGGCAACCACCGTGGTTTTGCCCTGGCCGGAGGCGGGCGCGGCCACCAGCAGCGCCGCAACCTTTGGTGTGGTATCGCTCACAGGCCGGTCCATTTCAATCCAACAAACAGGGTGCGCCCTGGGTTGGCATAGCCCTTGGCGGTTTCGTATGCCCGGTCGCCCAGATTGTCCAGGCGCAGCAGCAACTCGGTTTGCCGCGTGATCGACCGGCTGGCCCCGACATTGAGCAGGCCATACCCTGGCAAACGGGTTGTGTTGGCCGCATCGTCAAAGCGGTCACCCGACAGCAACACATCGGCCCTCCAGTCCCAGCCCTGCCAGGAGGTTTCGGCAGCCAGCTTGAACAGGCGTTGCGCCCGGCGCGCCAGGCGCTTGCCGGTGTTGGCATCAAGCGGGTCTTGCAAGTCCAGCGACATGCTCCACAGGGTGGATGCCCAGCGCGCCTCGCCGCTGAATGTCACCCCCTGCAGCGTGGCTTTGGCGGTGTTGGCGTAACAGCCAAACGTGCTGATGCAGGCACCGGCAGCACCAAAGGCAATCAAATTGCTGATCCGGTTGTGATATGCCACCACCGACAAGGTCTGTGCCTCATGACGGTAAGTCACCCCGAGTTCGCGGTTGAAGGACTCCTCCGGCTTCAACCCGGCAAAGCCATAGTCGCTATGGCGCTGGTAAAGGGTGGGCGAACGAAAGCCCGTGCCCATTGATGCAGACAGCCGCCATTGAGGCGACCATTTGTAGCCATAGGCCAGCGTGCCGGTGGCGTGGTCGCCAAAGTCGCTGTCCTGGTCCAGTCGGGTATTGACTTGCCAGTTATGGGCATCCGTTTGATCGCCGTAACCCAGTGCCAGGGCATTCTGATTGCGTTTCGTGTCTTTGGGCGTGGTGCCAGAGTTGGTCAAGGCATCACGACGCCCCTCCAGCCCAACGGTCCAGATCGCATCGCGCCAGCGCAGCGTGTTGTGCCACAGTGCGGTTTGAATGGTGGTGTCGGTGTCATAACTTGGCACCGCCCCAGGACTTGGCAAGGTCTGATAGTGATCCAGTGCCTGCGTCACACCAACCGTCGAGGACCAGACATCCGACCACTTGGCGCGCCAGTTCATCCCCAATGCATTGAGCTTTTGCACGGTGCGGTTGTCTTTTGCGTAGTTGACATTGCTCTGGCTTGTGGTGCTGTCGTAACCGGCATCGGCATCGGTGTACAGCCAGGTAGCATCGAGCTTGTGCCCGGCGACCAGATCACGCCCCAGGCGCAAAGTTGCGGTGTCTCTGGTGTAGTCGTCCTTATCAGGGTTGGCGGCGGGCTGAATGTTGTAGCCGTCGCTGGTTTCGTGACCCAAAGACAACGCGTAGCGCCAGCCCTCAAACCCACCCAACAAACCCGCCGTGGCGGTACGCGTGCCGAAGCTTGCGAAGCCAAAGCCCAGACTGGGCTGAAACCCGGACTGACCCTTCTTGGTAAACACCTGGATCACACCGGCCATGGCATCGGAGCCATAAATCGCCGCAGCGGGACCACGCAGGATTTCGATGTGGTCAATCTGCTGGGCGGGAATCGACTGCCAAGTCGCGCCGCCACTGCCGTTTTGGGTATCGAGCCGGATACCGTCAATCAGCACCACGGTGTGATTGGTGTTGCCACCCCGAAGATACAGGCTGGTCGTGCCCAGAGGACCGCCATTGCGCACCATCTCGATCCCAGGCACATGCACCAATACATCAGCCAGCGAAACCGCACCACTTCGCGCGATAGCCTCGGCCTCGATCACCGTCACATCAGCCAGCACATTGGCCAGCGACTGCTCAACCCTCGTCGCCGTCACCACCACCTCCCCCAGCGTCACCGGCGACTGGCTTTGCGCCCCTGCAGGCAAAGCCACCAAAGCCGCCGAAACGGCCACAACAGACGCGCACAGGCGCACGGGTGCGCCTGTGCGCATCGACAAAGCAAATGAATTCATCGTAGGAAAAGAACCATCAAGGAGCTCTCACCATCGTCCCCGACAGTGCATGAGCGTCACGGTTGCACGCATTTGCAGGCGCACAGCCACCGTGTTGGCCGGTATCCGGGCTGATGGAGGCTACCGTCATCGCCTTCCCAGGTGTTGGTTAAAACACCCAGTGGCCTTGATCACAGCGGAACCTGTCAAGGTTCGTCCACTTACCGTTGCGGGGGCAGCGCAGGTTAGGTTCGGCTTGGTCGGCCTGACCCTCCTGCTTCCCGTTGAACTGCGGCGTGTGAATCACACCGCGAGCACCAACGCGTAGTATTCTAAGCTGGCCCTGACGGCAGCCTGCCCGGGTACCTTGTCCAACGAGGTGTGAGCCTGAACGGCGCGTGTATTTCCACCCAGGAATGAGCCCAAAGCGGGGCCTGTAGCCCACCAAATCGCCAGCAGGTTGATCGTCCAATATGGTGATCAACATGCACGAAACAGGGCTGCGCAATGGCGCAACTGCAAGACTTTTTCAACGCAAAGCCGACCCGCGTCAGGGCACACGCCACCGCCAGACCGATCACACCGGCCCCGATCACCACACAATCGACCTGTTCCATCGCCCCGACCCAACGGATCAAACGACCCGGGCGCAACTGGCCAGGCTGGGGCTGTCGCTGGGGTCTGGCAATGCGGGTTCCGGTGGCTAAAAAAGGAGCGGGCCAGTCATCAAGGTGGCTGCACAGTTGCTATAGCTATAATAGCTAGTTGCGCAATGAGGACGGGCGCTAGAGGCCAATTGGTTATGTAAAAACGGCGGCAACACGGGGACTGATGGTTTGATGGTGTCGAATGAGTCTTGACGCTGTCGAGTCAGCCAAGGCCTGAGCGAATCTCACCATGGTTTTGATGGTCCTCAACTTTGATCATCTCGCCTGGCGGCAGCGGTCAGCATGCCAGGATCGAAAAAGAGCATGGTGTTTCGCCCCGACGCTTTGGCTTGGTACATGGCCAGATCGGCACATCTGATCAGCTCATTATTTGTGTATTGGTGGTCATTGAACAGGGTGATACCAATGCTCGGTGTATTGGTATGCGTGTGCTGGCCTAACTGGTAAGGTGTGTTCAGCGAGGTCAGAATTTTTTTGCCCACCGCCTCGGTCTGTGCTCTGGCATCAGGCAACTCCTGGTTCAAGCCTAGCAGCAACACGACAAATTCATCACCACCGACACGCGCCACGGTGTCGCCTTCGCGCACGCATGACACCAGACGCTGCGCCACCTGCTGGAGCAGAAGGTCGCCCGTGGCGTGACCCAGGCTGTCATTGATGGCTTTGAATTTGTCAAGGTCGATGAACAGCAGTGCAGTGTATTTTTTGGTGCGGGCGCCATCGGCTTTGGCCTGGTCAATGCGGTCAGCCAGCAAGCGACGGTTGGGCAGACCGGTCAGCGGGTCATAAAAAGCCAGACTCTTGATTTCCTGTTCGGCCATCTTGCGCTCGGTAACGTCGCGGGCCACCGCCAAATGCACAATCTTGCCACCCTCGCGCAATGGCGTGTCCTGGGACTCCAGCCAGCGGCGCTCACCGCGCAGGCTCAGCACTTCGTATTCCAGGGGTAATGTCTGCCCGGCCAGCACCCGTTGGTGGTGGTCAGCATAGCTGGCGCGGTACTCAGGGGTGATCCAGTCGGCGACCGGGTGCCCCACCATTTGCTGAACTGACTGGGCACCCATGATGCGAATCCCGGCCGGGTTCACCTGCATCAGCACGCCCTGCGCATCACTGGTGATGACGGCATCGCTGATGGACTGCAACATTGCCTGAGCGCGGTCTTTTTCGTCAATCAGTGCATCCGTTGCCTTTCGCAGCGCGCGCAACGGAAGCTCCCGAATGACCAGAAAGACCGACAGGCTCAAAAGCACACTGAGCAGCGTGGCAATCAGCGTTTCGAGCAGCAGGGTGCGCATGGACCCGGTCACCGCAAGGTGCCCAACGACGGCGTCGGCATCAAACAGGTCAACGCTTTTGCGTAGCACCGGTTGCGCTGGCGGCTTGCCGCTTTGCACCAGCACATTGTGGGTCAGGTCAAAAACTTCAACCAGTTCGTTGTCCAACGGCACTGGCTCGCGCGAAAGCAGCCCCTGCATGCGATTTTCTGCAAACACCCATACCTTGGGGCTGTTGGCGATCAGGTCATTCAAGGCCGATGCCTTCACCTGGGCCTTGAACTCCAGGTCGTCAGCCAGATTCTTGTAAGCATTGAGCGCAAAGCCCAGCGGCAGCACAACCGCCAGCACCAGCGCAATGCTGGCGGCCCAGCGCGTCACGATCAGGTCGATCTGCTGGTAGCTGTTTGAACTGGATGCAGACATGAGATATCCAGAGGGAACCTGGCGTGCAGGCTCAGGGCAACCAGTGCCCGGTTTGTATCAGGATGTCACGCCCGGCGGGCGAGTTGGTAAACGCAATGAATTTTTCGACGCTGCCAGACGGGACCACCTTGGTGATGAAATAAAAGTGTTTGATGAGAGGGTATTTCCCATTGGCTGCCTCAGTTGGTGTGGCTGCCACGTTGTCGAGCTTCAAGGCCCGCAGGTTGCGGTTCTCTGACTTGATCAACGCCAGGGTGGTGACCCCGACGGCACCGGGGATCGACTCGATCTTGTCTGCGGCTTCCTGATCGGTAACGGCAAATGGCAGACCCTGGCGCTGTTCGGCCTTGGCGAGGGCCTGCTCAATGGCGGGTGACAAGCCTCTGAGCTGCCTGGAGTTATCGTCGCCAGGCTGTCGCAATACAGGGCGAATGACCCCGCCATCAGGCCATTTGCCGAGCTTTCCGGTCAGCATATCTGCCAACTGTTCGCGGGTGATATCGGTCACGCTGGATTTGTTGGATACCGCAATGACCGTGGCTGTGCGGGCGTATTCAGTGGCCGCCATGTTGCTTTTGCGCTCTTCGTCAGTCAGGGTACGGGATGTAACGCCAATGTCCAGCGCACCTTTTGGCACTGCCTTCAGCGCGCCGCTGCTGCCCAGGCTGCTCATGACGGTGACCTTGGTGTCGGGGTATTTTTTGCTGAAGGCCACACCCAGCAAACGCAGCGTGCCCAAGCTGTTGCCGGTGCCACCAAGCGTGAGTTCGTCGGCATGGGCTGGCACAACCAGCAATGCGAGGGTTGATGCAAGGACCCAGGAAATGTTTCGAAAAGAGTCAAAAAGCTGTCCGAATTTCATTTTTATGCCTTTGAGTCGGTCAAACAATGCGCGCAGTTATCAGTTTGCTGGCAACTTGAGCAGGTGGTCCAACCAAATTATTTTGTGCATCCCCTGGGGCGGAATTGACGTAACACAATAACAGGCTCGAATGGAGTCAGGCTACTAAACTGTCTGAACGGACAGGCTTTTCAACCACATGAGTCCAGGTATCGCCCGGCAGAGGTGGTAACAACTCAGGTGCCGACCCTGATGATTCTCGCGATAGCGTGTTTCCTGGGCAAGTCACCAACAAAAATGCGCCTGACGGCAGGGTCATTCAGTTTCCAGAAAGTTCAGTCTTCACACATCCTGCGAACAATTCTGATGCGTCAAAATGAACCCGGCGATGATTTCGTCATAGGCAAAATGCCTTTAAGGATGTGGTCAGGAATAACTCCCCGTTTTGCACCAAGGAGTTGGGATGCACAGCTAGGCGCAAGACGCGCCGTGCAACTGGCTAAACAAGCGTCTTGCAACGACGCTGTGCGCCCAAATCCGCCGGTGCAAATAGGGGAAGTTATTCCTGACCACATCCTATGCCGGACGAGCCGGAATTGATGAGCCTTCGTCGCGAGGGCGCGACTCCTACACAAACAGTCGGCACCAATTTGAATTTGTAGGAGTCGCGCCCTCGCGGCGAATGACTTTGAATGTTTGAATTCTTCGCATGATATGCAAAGACTTGACTTGTTAGAGACTAGGCATTTTCCCAGACAAGCTGGGAAAATGAGGTTCGCCTTTGGCGAACAGCCATGGCCCACAACAGGTTCAAAACGGG
>DAOSLL010000163.1:0-7372 GCA_035368905.1 Rhodoferax sp. | reverse complement strand
CAAGATCGGGCTCAAGCCCTTACAGATATTGCGTATGCAGCTATTTAAAATATAGCATCATGGAAGCATGCCAAGCCCTTGAACCCAACTCCCTCAGTTGAACCCGCCATCAAACATGAAACCGCCTGAACTATTGGCACCCGCTGGCTCCTTGAAGATGCTGGAAACAGCGTTGGCATTTGGTGCCAACGCTGTTTACGCGGGCCAGCCACGCTACTCTTTGCGGGTACGCAACAACGATTTTGGCGACCTGCAGGTGTTGCAGCAGGGCATTGACACCACGCACGCCAGGGGGGCCAAGTTTTTTCTGGTGTCCAACATCTTCCCGCACGGCAACAAGATCAAACATTACGTCAGCAACATGGCACCGGTGATTGCCCTCAAACCCGATGCCATGATCATGTCCGACCCTGGCCTGATCATGATGGTGCGCGAGACCTGGCCCGACATGGAAATTCACCTGTCGGTGCAGGCCAACACAGTCAATGCCGCTGCGGTGCGTTTCTGGAAAACCGTCGGGGTCAGTCGGGTGATCTTGTCGCGCGAGCTGTCACTCGATCAGGTTGAGCAAATTCGCCAGGACTGCCCTGACACCGAGCTTGAAGTGTTTGTGCATGGCGCGCTGTGCATTGCCTATTCGGGACGCTGCCTGCTGTCGGGCTACTTCAACCACCGCGACGCCAACCAGGGCAGTTGCACAAATTCGTGCCGCTGGGACTACAAGACGCAAAAAGCTGTCGTCGATGCGTCCGGCGACATCCTGGCCCCGCAAACGGCTTTTCAGCGCAACCAGGCCGAGTTGCAGCGCGTTGCCGATTGCCAGACAGAGGGACTTGAGCGGGTCAGCGAGGCCAATGAGGTCTATCTGCTCGAAGAGGGCCAGCGTCCCGGCAGCTACATGCCAATCGAGGAGGACGAGCACGGCACCTACGTGATGAACTCGCGGGATTTGCGGGCCATTGAGCACGTCCAGCGGCTGGTCGCAATAGGGGTTGATTCGCTGAAGATCGAAGGCCGCACCAAGAGCCCGTATTACGTGGCGCGCACCGTGCAAAGCTACCGCCGCGCCATCGACGACGCACTCGCCGGGCGCGAGCTTGATCCGGCCTTGCTGGGCCAGCTTGAGGGCCTGGCCAACCGTGGCTACACCAGCGGCTTTTTTCAGCGCCATACGCCAGAGGCGACGCAAAACTACCTGCGCGGCTACTCCGAGTCCGGCCGCAGCCTTTATGTGGGTGATGTGCTCAGCTTTGATGCCGTGCGAGGTCTGGCACAAGTTCAGGTCAAAAACCGCTTTGCCGTGGGCGACTGGCTGGAAATCATTGCCCCTGCAGGCAATGTCGATGTGCAGCTCAGCCACATCGAAAACCAGGATGCCGAGCCGATGTCAGTGGCACCCGGCAGTGGCCACACGGTCTGGCTGCCCTTGCCCCAGAGCAGCGTGGGTGCCTTTGTGGCGCGCTACGTCAGTGCACCGGAGTCGCAGGCCGCAGCGGCCTGATTCAGGACCAGCCCAATGACCATGACCGAGCTGCTGCAGGTGCGTGATGACGAGCTTGAGCTCAAGCCCATCCGGGCTCAGGGTGCCGGCGGGCAGAATGTCAACAAGGTTTCAAGCGCCATCCATTTGCGCTTTGACGTTTTGTCGAGCAGCTTGCCCGGCGATGTCAAGACCCGGCTGCTGGCGTTGCGCGACAGCCGCATCAGCCAGGACGGCGTTGTGGTGATCAAGGCGCAGCAGCACCGCACCCAGGAGATGAACCGTTTTGATGCCGTGGTGCGCTTGCAAGAACTGGTCAACAGCGTGGCCCGGGCACCCAAAACGCGGCGTCCGACCAAGCCAACCAGGGCCTCGCGACAACGACTTCGGGCCCAAAAGACCGAGCGATCAGGCCTTAAGGCCCAGCGCGCACCGGTGCGGCATGAGACCTGAGGTGGGCCAGATCGTCACTTTTGTCCGCATTGCCCGGATTGAGGCGCTTTTTTTTCTGCACTACCCCAAGCTGCTGCTGGGGGCCGCTGTGGTCGTGCTGATTCCGGCGCTTTACGTGCTGATCTACCTGACCAGCGTTTGGGACCCGGCGGCAAAAACCGGTGCCTTGCCGGTGGCGATCGTCAACCTTGACCATGGTTTTGAGTACCGCCAACACGTCTTCAATGTCGGCCAAGACCTGGCCGGTCGGCTGAAGTCCAAACCCGCCTTTGGCTACGTCGACTACACCGATGAACAGCAGGCGCGCCGCCTGGTGCGCCAGGGTGAACTGGCGTTTGCCCTGATCGTGCCTTTGGACTTCAGCTCCAATGCCGTACCTGGGGCCGAGGCAGGTGCCGGCAAGCTGGTGGTCTTTGCCTCAGAGGGCAATAGCTATCCCAGCGCCGGTTTGGCAAGGCGTTTTGCCGAAGACCTGGGCCGTGAAGTCAATCAAAGCCTTAACGAGCAGCGCTGGGCACTGGTGCTGGCCGATGCGGCCGGCTCACAGCGCAGCATGGCACAGTTGCATCAAGGGGTACAGCAACTGCGTTTGGGTGCCAGGGAGCTCGCCAGCGGCGTGCAACAGTCGGCGCTTGGTGCGCAAGGCCTGGCAAACGGCTCGGGCAAACTGGACCAGGGCATCGGTCAGTTGACCAGCGGTGTGCGTGAACTTGGTGGCGGGCTGCGCAGCATGTTTGGGCAGCGACCGAAAAACTCCGAGTTGCGCCGCCTCGACGAAGGCGCACAGGCACTGGTGGACGGGCACGAGGAACTCAAGGGTGGCTTGCTGCAATTGCAGCAAGGGACCCAGCGTTTGCAGACCGGTGTCAACGGTTTTCGTGAAGAAGCCAGCAGCAGCACGTTCATTGCCACCCGGGTCAAGGAGGGGCTCAATCAGTTGGGCGAGGGGGTATCGACCCTGGAGACTGGTCTGAAAAATGCCAGCGCCGCCCAACAAAAGCTGGCTGACGGCAGCACCCAGCTCAACACCGGTGTGGCAACCCTGACCACCGGCTTGCGCAGTTTGAACAATGGTTTGCGCAGCATGGTGACCCAGTTGCCCGAAGACAGCAAACTCAGCGAACTGGCGCGTGGCAGCGCCAGCCTGAGCAGCGGTGCCAGCGCCTTGAAAACCGGCACCCAAAAGCTGTCACTGGCAGCACAGCATCTGGCCGGTGGGCTGGAACTGCTTGAAGATGCATTGCCAGCATCGGTAAAAAAAATGGACGGCAATGCGCAGGGTCTGGCCACATCGGTGCAGCCGGTCATGGAAATTGACGCTCGGGTGTTAAACAACGGCAGCGGTTTTGCCCCCAACATCGTTCCGGGTGCACTCTGGCTGGGGGCCAGTCTGGCGGTCTTTTTGATTCAGGCGCGCCTGTTGCCGTTGTTTGCCGCGCAGATGTCCCCGCTTGCCCGACTGCTCGGAAAAATGCTGATCCCAATGCACATTGCCCTACTGCAGGCGCTGTTGGTATGGGTAACGGTGGTCTGGATTCTGGAGGTTCAAGCGGTTGATGCGCTGGCGCTGGCGCTGACCGTCGGTGTTGCATCGCTGACGTTTCTGCTGATCATCTTTGCGCTGATACGCGTCTTCGGCGACGGCGGCAAGGCGCTGGCGCTGGTTTTGCTGGCTGTGCAGTTGTCGTCCTCGGGTGGCGTATTGCCGGTTGAGTTGAGCGGCGGCCTGTTTGCCCGCATCAGCCCCTACTTGCCGATTACCTGGGTTGTTAAAGCCATCAAAGCCAGTCTGTTTGGTGCCTTTGAGGGCGATTGGCAGCATCCGCTGCAACTGGTTGTGTTGGCTGGCGTTGTCGCTGCGGTCATGGCCTGTTTTGTGGGCCGCTGGCGTTTTGTCAAAGTGTCCGCGTTGCGGCCTTCACTGGACTTGTAGCGATGGCCATTCAATGGTTTCCCGGCCACATGCACCTGACGCAAAAGGCGATCAGTGAGCGCATCAAGCACATCGACGTGATCGTTGAACTGCTCGACGCGCGCCTGCCGGGCTCAAGCGCCAACCCGATGCTGGCCACCCTGACGCAGGGCAAACCGACGCTCAAGGTGCTCAACAAGCAAGACCTGGCCGACCCCGAGTGCACCGCGCTCTGGCTGGCGCACTACAACGCCTTGCCCGGCACCCGTGCCATCGCACTCGATGCCAGCGTGACCGCACCGGCCCGGGCCCTGATAGCGGCCTGTCATGAACTCAGCCCCGGCCGCCGTGGCATGGCCAAGCCGATGCGGGTGCTGATTTGCGGTATTCCCAATGTCGGCAAATCGACCCTGATCAACACCTTGACAGGCAGGCGGGCCACCAAAACCGGCGATGAAGCGGGTGTCACCAAGCTGGAGCAGCGCATTGCGCTAGCCCCGGACTTTTACCTGTATGACACGCCAGGCATTCTTTGGCCGCGCATCATTGTGGCCAAAAGTGGCTACAACCTGGCTGCCAGCGGTGCGGTGGGTCGCAACGCCTTTGACGAGCAGGAAGTGGCACTGGCCCTGCTGGACTATCTGGCAAACCATTACCCGGTGCTGCTGCAAACGCGTTTCAAGATAGACGCTGTGGCTGCGCTAACCGATGAGCAGGTGCTGGAGGCGATCGGTCGCAAGCGTGGCGCTCTGAAGGGTGGTCAACAGGTGAACTTGCAAAAAGCCGCCGAGATGGCGATTCATGACTTTCGCGCCGGCCTGGTGGGCCGCATCACCCTGGAAACCCCGGCAGAATTCGCCCAGTGGCTGGCAGCCGGGCAAACCCTGGATGCCCAGCGGCAGGTCAAGAAGGATGCGATCGAACTGGACCGCAAGATCAGGTTCAAGCAGCGTTGAATCTGCCTGGTTTTTTTGATAACAATTGGCTTCTAGCCCTTATGTCTGTTGCGTTGGAAGCTATTAACTATATAGCATTTTTAGCGGCAACTGTTTTTGATTGAGTACATGATGAGTTTGAATTTGCCGGTTTCTCCAGATAAAAATGACCCGCTCCCGCTGGTGCTCTACCACGGCCGCAGTTGCCCGGACGGCTTTGCGGCGGCGCTGGCGGCCTGGCTGTATTTCGACGGCAAAGCGCAATTTCTGGGGCTCGACCATGGCGATGTCAACAGTCTGGACGACTTGCCAGCACTGGCCGGGCGGGCCGTTTACGTGCTGGATTTTTCATTTGCCGAACCCCTGCTGCGCGCTGTTGAAGAGCGGGCCGCCAAACTGGTGCTGCTGGACCACCACCTCAGCGCGGCGACCAGGCTGACCGGCTTTCGCTGCCGCAACGGCGTGGTGCACTTTGACATGAACAAGTCAGGTGCACACCTGGCCTGGGAGTTCTTCTGGCCAGAAACGCCACTGCCAGACCTGGTGAGATTTGTGGAAGACCGCGACATCTGGGTCTGGCAGTACCCGCAGAGCGCGGGTTTCCTGGCCGCGCTGGACATGGAGCCTTTCGACTTTGTCCGCTGGCAGGCGATTGTCGGGTTTGATGCAGCACAGTTGCACGCCTACATTGCGCGTGGCAGCGCCATGAATGACAAGTTCAACCGGCTCGCAACACAGATCGCCGAGAACGCCTGTGCCATCCGTTTCAACGGCATTGACGGCCTGATGGTCAACGCGCCGGGCGTTTTTCACAGCCAGGTCGGCGACTTGCTGAGCCAAAAATCGGGCACCTTTGCCTTGCTCTGGACAGTCGATAAAAACGCAGCCGTCAAGTGTGGTCTGCGTTCACAAACGCCTTTCAATTGCATCGCGCTGGCCGAGAGCATGGGCGGTGGCGGTCACGCGCAGGCTTGCGGTTTCAGAATGCCCCACCAGCGCCTGGCCGAGCTGTTAGGCGGCAACCTGAACGCCTGAAACCCACCGCTGCCCGGCCCACCCGTGCTGCGCGTCAACTACTCCACACCCAGCAACTGCGCCAGTGCTGCGGTGTTCAGCGCACCGCTGTTGCTGACCACCGCACCGGTGCGCCGGTTTTTGGCCAGGATAAAGGGCACCGAGTCAACACCGAGGGCAGTTAAAAGCTGGGTGTTGGCCTTGATGGCTTGCTGCTGTTCACCCGCCATGCTGCTGGACGCGGCCATGCCACCCTGACCGGCCAGCAAGGACTGTTCGTGCGCCGACATGGCTGCCAGCGGGTCGCTGGCGGTCAGCAAGGCCACCGCCTGGGCCAGACTCTTGCCCGAGTTGAAGGCAATCGGCACCCAGACAAACTTCACCTTGGCGTGCAGTGGCAGCGACGCATTCCAGAGGTGGCCACAGTGCGGGCACTGGGGATCAAACAACACATAAACCGGCTGGGCGCTCATCAGGGCGCCCACGGTAAAGCCCTTGGCACCGCTGGCGACCATGTCGTAGCTGCTGCTGGTGATGGCGGCAGGCGGCGGCGCAACCGGGGGTGCTTCGTTTTTTGAGCAGCCTGCAACCCCCAAGGCCAAGGCAACGCTCAGGAATAGTTTCCAGACAGATGAGTTCACTTGGCAACCGATCAGGTGTTATTTGTTTTTGGCATCAATGTCCCAGACCGCCGTCTGCACCAGGCGCTGCACCATGGTGTCGAGGCCGACACCACCTTTGGCGCTGGACGAAATGCCCATCACGGAGGTGCTGGTGGCACCAACTTCCATCTTGAGTTCCTTGTACCCGGTTGCCACCTGTGCGGTGGTGCTGGCGTTCATGATCTTGTAGCGCATGCCAATCAGCCAGACGCCTGTACTGTCACTGGTCTGGACTGAACCTACAACGGTGCTGCCAGCCGCAGAGGCCCGGCTATGGCCCAGGACCCCGATCAGATTGCCAACCGCACGACCGTCAAACCCCTGGGTATTGCTGGCGATCTGCTCGGTTTTCAGAATGTCAAACTTGACAATCCACTTGGTCGTCTTGAGTTTGCCGGCCTGCATCGTCTTGCGTGCCTTGGCCGGGTCGCCCAGGTTATAGGCGAGCGAAATTTCATTGAGCAGCGGGCCCAAGTTGGCACGCTCCAGCACCTGGAAATTGGCTTGCGACAATTCCAGCTCGGCAAAATCAGCAATGTTGTTGGGGGTGAATTTTTGGGTGAACGTGGCATTGTTGCTCTTGATTTCGCCCGGAATCACCACCAGGGCCGGACCCTTTTTGTCCCGGTTCTTGTACGCAATCTCTTTGTAGGCGGCAGCATCAGCCGCCGCATTGGCCTGGTTCGAGGTGGAACTGCCCGCAGTCGGTGATGGATTGCCGAACGAAGGGCCAGAGGATGTGCCCGAGCTGCCTGAAGGAACGGTTGGCGCAGTCTCCATGCAGGCAGTCATCAGGCAGGCCATTGCGACCGAGACTGCGGCGGTCTTGATTGAGTGGGTGTACATGGTCGGGGTCACTTTCAAAGTAGAAGGCAAGATCTCTGCATTCGAAGGTGCAAGCATACAACCTAATTTG
>DAOSLL010000162.1:0-7415 GCA_035368905.1 Rhodoferax sp. | reverse complement strand
AACCAGGGACCTACGGATTAACAGTCCGGCGCTCTACCAACTGAGCTATCGAGGATTAGAGGCCTCATTATAGCTGACCTCGAAAGGACTAGAAAACGATCATCGATTGGTCTTGTCCGACAAGGTGTGAGCCTGCGCAGCGTGGGCATTTCCACCCAAGAATGAACCCAAAGCGGCTCTTATACTCGGTAAAAAAAATCCAGCAGGTTGATCATCCAAGGATGGTGATCAACACGAACAAAACAAAGCTGCGCACAATTGCGCAACTGCAAGAACTTCTCAACGCAACGCTCGAGATCAGCTTCAGTAATATTGGCGAGAACGGTGACAGCGAAAGAAACGAGCACATCAGCCGGGTGCTCAAGCGCTTTGACTACCCCCAGTGCAAGAAACATGAGTGGCGTGATAGGGTCTTCTTGCAGGACACCAGCGGCTACAGCCGCGCCCGGGTCAAACGACTGTTGGCGCGCCCGACCGGCTTCGTCTGAGAACAGTGGGCTTGCCTAACGACGGGCAGAGTAGTCACACGGAATCAACAGTACAAGCGCGTCATGGGTATTGACCTTGTCATGAGGCACAGGGGGGGCGCAGGTAGAATCGCAGCCCGACAAGATCATTTTGTCTTGTCAATATTTGCTTCTTTACCCAAGTTGCGCCTGGGTTTGGCGCGGGTTTTGGCCTGTCCAAAGGAGCTGTACGGTTCAAGGAATGGATCAAGGATTTGCATGAAGCGTGTAGACGATTTTCGCCTAATGTTTGGCAAAAAAGAGCTAGTGCCGATCATCGTAGGGGGCATGGGTGTCGATATTTCAACAGCCGAACTGGCCCTTGAGGCGGCACGGCTAGGTGGCATTGGTCATATTTCGGATGCCATGGTCAACGATGTGTCGGACCGGCGGTTTGATACCAGTTTCGTCAAAGACAAGACCAGACTGTACAAACACAACATACTCAACGCCGACAAATCCGGGATCAAATTCGACCTGGACATTTTGGCTGAAGCGACACGGCGTCATGTTGGTGCCACCATGGAAGCCAAAAAGGGCGATGGCCTGATTTTTGTCAATTGCATGGAAAAGCTGACCATGAACGGCCCGCGTGAAACCCTGCAGGTGCGCATGGCATCCGCCCTGGATGCCGGCATTGATGGTATTACCTTGAGCGCTGGTTTGCATCTGGGCTCGTTTGGCCTGATTGCCGGGCATTCCCGGTTTCGCGATGCCAAACTTGGCATCATTGTCTCAAGCGTGCGGGCGTTGCAACTGTTTTTGCGCAAGAACGCCAAGCTAAACCGCCTGCCGGATTTTGTCGTGGTAGAAGGCCCGTTGGCCGGTGGTCATCTGGGTTTTGGGCTGGATTGGGCGCAGTACGACCTGGCCACCATCATCGCCGAGGTGATCAAGTATGTGAACGACGAGCAGTTGGGGATTCCAGTGATTGCCGCAGGCGGCATTTTTACTGGGAGCGACGCGGTGTCGTTTTTGCAGACCGGCTCG
Source organism: Rhodoferax sp. (assembly GCA_035368905.1). Lineage (GTDB taxonomy): Bacteria > Pseudomonadota > Gammaproteobacteria > Burkholderiales > Burkholderiaceae_C > Rhodoferax. The sequence goes on along the minus strand of DAOSLL010000162.1, from coordinate 5,919 downwards.
GCCGCCGTACAGGTCGCTACCCGCTTCACTGTGTCCAACGAATGCGGCCTGCCAGCCAACGTCAAGCAGGACTATTTTTTGGCCAGTGAAGCCGACATCGAAGTCAATACCATCTCGCCCACTGGCTACCCGATGCGCATGTTGAAGGGTTCGCCTGCCATTGGTGACGGTATTCGTCCCAATTGCGAGTCGTACGGTTATTTGCTGGATGGCGCCGGAAATTGTGCCTACATCACGGCCTATAACCGCGAACTGGCGCTGCATCCCGATGGCAAGAATATCAAGGTCTTGGACAAGACCTGCCTGTGCACCCAGATGCGCAACTTCAAGCTCTGGACCTGCGGGCATTACACCTACCGCCTCAAGGACACCACGCTGCGCAACGCAGACGGCAGTTACCAGACCTTGAGTGCCGAGCACATCTTCAAGGACTACCAGTTCAGTGTAGATCAGCAGGTGGCGTTGCCCGCTTGAAGTTTGCATGGCAGTTCGTCAAAAAAGCCCCAGGTTGTTTGACCAGGGGCTTTTTTATGGCTGCCCAGCTCAGACTAAAACTGGATGCCCGCCGGGTTAGATGAATTGACCCGGGGCGGTCCCGCCGGTATTGGTTCTGCGGTGGGCACGCTGTTGCCTGGTGCCGCTGCATCAGGCTGCTTGACGGCAACCAGCGGTGTGGCTTGCGGGTTGCGGTAGCCAGTTGGCAACTTGCTCTTTTCGGGGTAACCGGCTGCCGTCAGGTACTGCACCCATTCGGCATCGGAAAAGCCCTTGATCTGCTGGCCGCCGATGGTCAGAAACGGCAGCGAGGTACTGCCACTGAGGCGCTGCAAAGACTCTGCATCGTCGGAAGATGTCACGGTTTTTTCGGCAAACGGCACACCGCGCCCGCGCAGCAAGCTGCGGCCACTATCGCATGGCGCACAGTCGCGCGATGTGTACAGGACAACCGGGTATTTTTCAGCCACCTGTCTCAACTCATAAGGCAGGGCAGAGCCGCCTGGGCTAGCCGGAGTGCTTGTCTCAAGGCCGGTGCCTTTGGCTGCAGCCCCAGGTGGTTTGTCTGAGAAGGTGATCTTGCCATCCGGTCCGACGATGCGGTAAACCGGCTGCGCCTGTGCCGGGGTCAGTGCGGCCAACGTGCCTAGCAGAATCAGGCCAGACAACCAGCGCGCGGCACCCACCCCGCCGCACTTCAAAATCAATGGTGAACGTTGCATCTTCAACCTCCTTGTCTTGTTTCCTACTATGCCATGCCCTGGTGGCGCAGCAGTGCGTCCAATGTTGGTTCGCGCCCGCGAAACGCCCTGAATGATGCCATGGCCGGGCGACTGCCGCCCGTTTCAAGGACCTGCTGGCGGAAGTTTCGGCCTGTTTGCAGATTGGGCAAGCCGTCTGTGCCCGTGGTTTCCTCGAAGGCTGCGTAGGCATCTGCACTCAGCACCTCAGCCCATTTGTAGCTGTAATAGCCGGCGGCGTAACCGCCAGCAAAGATATGGCTGAAGGTGTTGGCGCTGCGCGCCCAGGCGGGAGGCTGCAGCACGGCAACTTCCTGGCGCACTTGCAACTGCAGTTGCAGAATGTCTTGCGCCGGGTCATGGTCAGTGTGCAACAGCATGTCAAACAGCGAAAACTCGATCTGGCGCAGCGTCTGCAGGCCGCTTTGGTAGTTTTTGGCCGCCAACATCTTGTCAAACAGCGCGCGCGGCAACGGCTGACCGGTATCAACGTGGGCGCTCATGTTCTTCAGCACGTCCCACTCCCAGCAAAAGTTCTCCATGAACTGGCTGGGCAGTTCCACCGCGTCCCACTCGACACCGCTGATGCCAGACACGTCCCGTTCATTGACCTGTGTCAGCAGGTGCTGCAGGCCGTGACCAAATTCATGGAACAAGGTGGTGACATCATCGTGTGTGAGCAGTGCTGGCTTGCCACCTGCTCCAGAGGCAAAATTGCACACCAGATGGGCGACTGGCGTTTGCAACTGCTGCGTGTCGGGGCGTAGCCAGCGCGCGCGCACATCGTCCATCCAGGCTCCACCGCGTTTGCCGTTGCGGGCGGCTGGGTCCAGATAAAACTGGCCAAGCAGCACCGTGTGCTGATCACCGGTCTGGGCAGCGGCACGCTCAATGCGGTAAAAATGCACCGATTTATGCCAGAGCGCCGCATGGTCTTCGCTGATGCTGACTTCAAACAGTGTTTCGACGATCTTGAACAGGCCAGCCAGCACGGTCGGCAGGGGGAAATACTGTTTGACTTCTTGTTCGTTGAAGGCGTAGCGCGCTTCCTTGAGCTTTTCACCCACATAAGGCCAGTCCCATGGCTGCGGATTGGGCAGGTTCAGGTGCTCAAGGCCAAAAGCCCGCATGTCAGCCAGGTCTTTTTCTGCAAACGGTCGCGCGCGGTTGGCCAGATCGCGCAAAAAGCGGATGACTTGCCCGGGCGACTCGGCCATCTTCGGCACTAACGACAGTGTGGCAAAGTTGGGCAAACCCAGCAGCCGCGCTTCTTCCAGCCGCAATGCCAGCAGTTCCCTGATCAGATCAGTGTTGTCAAACTGGCGCGCGTCAGGGGCTGCCTGGTCGGAGGCTCGCGTGGCATAGGCGTGGTAGAGCTTTTCACGCAGCGCACTGCTGCTGGCAAACTGCATCACCGGCAGGTAACAAGGCATCTTGAGGGTCAGCCGGTAGCCGTCTTTGCCCTCTGCCTGTGCGGCCTGCAGGGCGGTGTGCACGACATCAGGCGGAACACCATCGAGCTCGTCGGATTGGGCGTAGTAGGCAAAAGCATCGGTGGCATCCAGTGTGTTCTCACTGAATTTCTGGCTGACCGCAGCCTGGCGCTCCTGAATTTCGGCAAAGCGCTGGCGTTGTGGCCCCTGCAAGTCGGCACCACCGAGAACAAAGTTGCGCAAGGCATTCTTGTGCGCCTGGCGCTGCTCGGCTGTCAGGCTGGTCGGCGCAATGGTTTTGTATTTGGCATACAGCCGTTCATCGGCACCCAGGCGCGTGTAAAACTCGGTGATTCGGGGCAGTGCTGCGTTGTAGGCGGCGCGCAGTTCGGGCGCATCGGCCACGCTGTTCAAGTGACTGACGACACCCCAGGCGCGCGATAGCTGTTCGGTGGCCACGTCCAGCAACATGGCAATGGCATTCCAGCTTGGCGCAAAGTCAGGTGCCGTGACTTGCTCCAGCGCCGCGTTGGCGCGTTTGAGCAACAGATCGATAGCAGGTTCAACATGCTCGGGACTGATTTGGTCAAACTGCGGCAGGTCGTCAAAAGAAAGCAGGGGGTTCGTCATAATTTACCTGAGAGAACGAGCATGGGGCGCGTTGAGGTTCAAAAAATCGAATGAACGGGCCGACCGGTTTTCACCGTTCGGACAGCCATGAATGCATGGGTAACTTGGATGATGGCCGCGCTGATTGAGTTCCCGAAATCAGCGCGCTGATTTATGTTGCCGCTGCAGATGGCTGCGCGGCAAGCTCAGTTGGCGCTGCGCTCGGCGGCTTCCAGCGTGTTGACCAGCAACATGGTGATGGTCATTGGGCCAACCCCGCCAGGCACCGGGCTGATGAAGCCTGCCACTTGGCGCACGCCTTCAAAATCAACATCGCCGCACAGTTTGCCAGCGTCATTGCGGTTCATGCCGACATCGAGCACCACCGCACCGGGCTTGACCATGTCGGCGGTGAGCACATTGGGCTTGCCGACCGCCGCCACCACCAAATCAGCCTGCAGCGTCAGAGCTTTCAAGTTTTGGGTAGCGCTGTGGCAAATGGTGACGGTTGCGTGTTTTTGCAGCAGCAGCAAGGCCATCGGTTTGCCCACAATATTGCTGCGCCCAATCACCACCGCATGTTTGCCGCGCAGGTCAAAGTGGATCGACTCAAGCATTTTCATGCAGCCATAGGGGGTGCACGGCAAAAAGCCGGGCATGCCTGTCAGCAAGGCACCGGCACTGGCAATGTGAAAGCCATCGACATCCTTGGCCGGTGAAATCGCCTCCAACACCTTGGTGGCATCAATCTGGGCGGGAACAGGCAATTGCACCAAAATACCGTGAATGGCGGCATCTTGATTGAGCGCCTCAATGCGCGCCAGCAGGGCAGCTTGCTGCATGTCGGCGTTGTACCTTTCCAGCACCGAATGCAGTCCGACATCTTCACACGCCTTGACCTTGTTGCGCACATAGACCTGGCTGGCCGGATTGTCGCCAACCAGGATCACCGCCAGGCCGGGTGTGATGCCACGCAGCTTGAGGGCTTGCACCCGGCGCGCCACGTCAGCGCGCAATTGGTGTGCCAGCGCCACACCGTCGATGATCTGGGCCAGGGCTGATGGGTTCGTCATGGTCAAAAAAGTTATATATAAAAAAGCCCGTTAGCCCTTATGGGACGGGCGCAGCTAGCTATATTTTAGATAGCAATTGAAGAGGGCTGAAATCAGGCCTTTGCGGCATTTGGCCCGAGTGCAATTTTCAGCAAATCGGCCACGGTGTTGGCGCCGAGCTTTTCCATGATGTTGGCACGGTGTGCTTCTACCGTCTTGATGCTGATGCCCAGGTCGTCGGCAATCTGCTTGTTGAGCCGACCCGCGACGATGCGCTCAAGCACCTGCGACTCGCGCAGGGTCAGTCTGGCCATCAGTGCGTCGCGGGTGAGTGCGCTTTGGTATTCGGCAAACGAGCCGCGCGCCTGGTCCAGCATGCGCTCAACCAGTGGCACCAGTTGTTCTTCGTCAAAAGGCTTCTGGATAAAGTCCATGGCACCTTTTTTCATCGTATCGACTGCCATTGGCACGTCGCCGTGGCCAGTAATGAAGGCCAGCGGCAGCGGTGAGTGGCTCTCGATCAGGCGATTTTGTAGTTCCAACCCGTTCATGCCAGCCATGCGGATATCGACAATCAGGCAGGCTACCTCGCGCGCGTCAAAGCGGCTCAAGAAGGACTCGGCAGAGTCAAAGCAGCGCACCCGGTAGTCTTTGCCTTCGAGCAGCCATTGCAAGGAATCGCGCACTGCCTCGTCGTCGTCAACGACATAGACCGTGCCCTTTTTGGGAATCAAACTCATGATAAAACCTGAAATCCTTGTTGATCAGAACGCTGATGCGATGCTGCGGGCTTCAGGTCTGTCATGGGTATCCAGAAAGTAAAGCAGCAACCGCTTACGACCTGTCCATTGTAGAGGTTCTCGGCTTTCATCCTGCCCATGTGCGACTCCACGATGGAGCGGCACAAGGACAGGCCAATGCCCATGCCCTCGGTCTTGGTTGAGTAAAACGCCTCATAAAGGCGGGCCATGACTTCGGGTGCAATGCCGTCGCCAGAGTCGATCACCTTGAACTCGATCACCGGCTTGCCATCGACCTGACCCGGTGCCACGCGCAGCTTGATCAGACGCAGTGCGGTGGGGCGCTGCGCCGCGTCAACCGATTCGGCCGCGTTTTTCAGCAGGTTGAGCAGTACCTGTTCGATCAGGATCGGGTCCACCACAATGCTTGGCATGCCCGGTGCCACGTACTGCGTCAGTTTCACATTGCGCCGACGCAGTTCGATTTCAGCCAATTCCACCGCTTCGGAGACCATGTTGGCGACGCTGGCATTGGTGCGGTTGGGCTCGCTGCGCTTCACAAACGAGCGGATACGCTGGATGATCTGCCCGGCCCGGTGTGCCTGGCGGGCAGTTTTTTCCAGCGCCCCGAGCAATTCCTGCTCGTCGATTTGCTTGCCCTTGATGCGCGACACCATGCCGTTGCAATAGTTGTTGATGGCAGTCAGCGGCTGGTTGAGTTCATGTGCCACGCTGGAAGCCATCTCACCCATGGTGATCAATCGGCTTGATGCCTGGGCCCGTTCGGCCTGCACCTCGGACTGCTCTTCGGCCAGGCGGCGTGCCGTGATGTCGGTGGCAATCACCATTT
>DAOSLL010000161.1:0-7451 GCA_035368905.1 Rhodoferax sp. | reverse complement strand
ACTACTACATTTTATTTTTCAATGCAACTTCCACACAAAACGACGAAGAACCAATAAGTTGCCCCCTCAGATTAGAAAGATGCACCTACACCAAGCACGGCTTGCGCTCTACAGTACCGCCACATTCGGATCAGCCAATCTGCAATTTACCCACTCATTTTTTGAATTCAACCGGAGAACACCATGGTTACAAAACTGAAAAAAACAACTGCTCCCGCCAAAGCCACTGGCGACAAGGCCAGCAAAAAAGCAGGCGCACCCCTGAAAGGCTCAGTGAAGGACTCTGCGCAGCAAATCTGGCAAGCGGGCCTTGGCGCATTTACCAAAGCCCAGAGCGAGGGTACCAAGGCCTTTGAGGCGCTGGTCAAGGAAGGCATCAGTTTCCAGCGCAAGACACAGTCGGCAGCAGAAGAAAAAATCACCGAAGCCACCCAAAAGATGACCAGCATGGCCACCGACATTTCATCCAAGGCATCCGGTCAATGGGACAAACTGGAAAGCATTTTTGAAGACCGTGTCGCCAAGGCCCTGAACAAGCTTGGCGTGCCATCTGCAAAAGACATCAGCGCCCTGATCGCTCGTATTGACGACCTGAACGCCAGTGTACAGAAGCTGTCACCTGCCAAGGCTGCTGGCAAACCCTCAGACAATGCAGCGCCCAAATCCACTGACCAGGCATCAGACGCAAACGGTCCAGCGGTCAAACCTGCCAGAAAACCCGCCACCAAAAAAGCAGCGCCGCTCAAAGCTTCTGTGCCTGAAGCCGCACCGGATCAGGTAAACCCTGAATAAAAAATCCAGAATCGGTCTTAGACTTTGACCCATGACGCGACAGACAGCACACTCCCCGAAAATTGCATTGGCTCTGGCTGGCGGTGGCCCATTGGGTGCAATTTACGAAATCGGTGCATTGTGTGCCCTGCATGATTCCCTCAAAGGAATCGACTTCAACCGGTTGCAGCACTATGTCGGGGTTTCGGCTGGTGGCTTCATAGCAGCCGCGCTGGCCAACGGCATCACCCCTCATGAGTTGTTTGCGCTGTTTATCGAAGATCGTAAGCACCAGACTGAAGTATTTGATCCGGCCTGGTTGCTCAGACCAGCATTTGCCGAGTTTTTTGCACGCTCCTTGTTGTTGCCCGCGTTGTTGCTGTCGGGGGCATGGCAAAGTGCGCTGGGACGCAGGTCGCCGCTGCGAGCGCTGGAGCGACTCGGTCCAAGCTTGCCAACCGGCATTTTTTCAAGTGACAAAATCCATACCGAACTGGCGCGGCTGTTTTCGCGACCTGGCCGTAGCAATGATTTTCGGCAGCTTAAAAGTCGACTGACGCTAGTGGCCACCCATCTGGACAGCACGACGGCGGTGGCTTTTGGTCGTCCTGGATGGGATCACGTGCCAATTTCAAAGGCTGTGCAAGCTAGTGCCGCCTTACCAGGGCTGTTTCCGCCAGTGCAGATTGATGGTCAGCATTTTGTTGATGGTGCATTGATCAAGACCATGCATGCGTCCATCGCACTCGACGAAGGTGTTGACCTGATGCTGTGTCTGAATCCGTTGGTTCCTTTCGATGCTTCAGCGCCACTGACCCCCAGCGACAGAATCATGCCCTGGATGGCAGCAGAACCGATCCCGCGCATCGTGCAAGGCGGCCTGCCGGCCGTACTCAGCCAGACTTTCAGGTCGCTGATTCATTCCCGCCTGTTACTCGGACTCAAAAGTTACGAGCAAAGCTACCCCAACACCGACATTATCCTGATCGAACCCAACCACCGTGACCCAGAGCTTTACCTGGCCAACACGTTCAGCTATGGTCAACGCCGCCACTTGGCCGAGCACGCTTACCAGCAGACCCGCCAGATGCTGCGCTCAAGCCAGACCAACCTGAGCGCCAAGCTGGGTTACCATGGCATCACACTCAATCACGCTTTGTTGGACGATTCGCAACGCCACTTGTGCGCGCCGGAAAAACCACCCACACGCATTGGGCAAGCATTGACCAAACTGCACAATATCATGAACAACCTGAGCCAAGTGGTCAGTGCCGTGTCACTTCAGAGTCAGCCGACATGGTAAAAAAGGCGCCAAGGCGCACTGCGGAGCGGATTCTGGAAGTCACGCTAGCCTTGTTCAACCGGTTTGGCGAGCCCAACGTCTCGACCACCCTGATTTCCGCCGAGTTGAACATCAGCCCCGGCAATTTGTATTACCACTATCCAGCCAAAGACGAGCTGATTAACGCACTGTTTGACCGCTTTGAGCGCAATTTGACCGACCTGCTCAACGCCAGTGAAGATGTCCGCAACGTCGAAGATGCTTGGTTTTTCATGCACACCCTGTTTGAGCTGATCTGGCAATACCGTTTCTTGTACCGTGACCTCAATGATCTGTTGAGCAAGAACCGCCGCCTCGAAACGCACTTCCAACTGGTGTTAAAAAACAAAACTCGCGCGGTCAAAGCCCTGCTCGACGGTATGCGGCGAGGTGGGGCCCTGCAAATTGATTCGCGTGAAACCGAAGCAACGGCCACCAGCATGGTGGTTGTGCTGACTTACTGGCTGAGCTTTGAGTACGTGCGCGACCCGCGCAACGCGCTGGAGGTGGGCAACGCCGAAGCGGCTTTGCTGCGCGGTGCACAACATTCGCTAAATTTACTGGCCCCTTACCTGGAAACCAGCCAAAGAGCGCACTTGATCACGCTGGCAGATGCCTACAATAAAGCGTAGCACGTTTAATGGGTCGCAGGAGACAACAATGGCCAGATGGACCGATTTTCCCTATGCTGGCGATTACAACTTTGATCGCGTAAGCGTCAAACAGAAGTGGGCCAGATTGCACGCAGGAGATTTGGAACTCCTGCCTCAGGAACCCAGCCTGCTGGAGGCTTGGGCACATTTTCACAACGGTGAGTTTCAAAAAGCAGCCCTGATGGGACTTGGGCTGGGGCTCGCAGGTCTGAACGTCGCCAACAAGGCAACCTGCATTTATGCCACCTACCTGGAAAAGAACGAGGAAAGACGCCTGGCACTGTTTCTTGAAGTGGCAAAACGTGCTGAAGAACAGGCTCTGCGGGAACCTCACAACATCAACGCGCATTACTGGCATGCCTATGCGCTGGGACGCTACAGCCAAGGCATCAGTGTGGCAAAGGCGTTGGCGCAAGGGCTCGACAGCAAAGTCAAGACCAAGCTCGAAACCGTCATCAAACACCAGCCCAGCCATGCCGATGCCCATGTGGTACTGGGCAATTTCCACGCCGAGATCATTGACAAAGTCGGCTCGCTGATCGGTGCCATGGCCTATGGTGCCAACCGGGACATAGGACTCAAGCTGTTTGCCAAAGCCCTGCAGCTCAATGTGGACTCGGCGTATTGCATGGTTGAATATGCCCGCGCCATCCTGATGATTGATGGTGAAAAAATGATGGATGAGGCCACCCGCCTGTACCAACTGGCGGCCAGTGTCAAGCCGGTTGATGCCTTGGAACGGCTTGAGGTGGAAATGGCAAAGACCGAACTGGAAGACTAAGCTGCTTCCCAAATGCAAAGTCTTTTTGGCCTCCAGCCCTTATGCAGCAAGCGCTACAAGCTACTATTTAAACAGCAATTCAGTCTTGCCAGGGTAGCATCATGGTCAGCAGGCTGAGCTTCTCAAACTCTGGCTCGAACTGATCAATGATGGCCTGCGGGTCAGGGCAGAGGGTGGTGTCGCTGATGACACCAAACTGCACGCCACCGCCATAGCTCAAAATCGACACCCCGAGGCCAACGCTGCCCGACTGCGGCACCCAGAACAATGCCTGGTCCAGCGTTGAACCACAAAACTGCATCTTTTCGCGTGGTCCCGGCACATTGGTCATGACTGCTGTGGTCTTTTTGGAAAACAGGTTCAGCATTGCGTCCTGGGCCGGTTTGATCAACACACCGGCCACTGCCAGCATGGCAAATGCCAGCACCGGCTGCATGCTGCCCTTGAGCTCTGACATGCGTCGACGGACCTCGTACACCCTGGCAATCGGGTTGTCCAGCCCAAGCGGCAAAACCACCGGAGCTAACCCAAACTGGTTGCCGAGCTTGTAAGCTTGCGACATCGGGCGCAGGTTGACTGGCACCATGGCGCGGACTTCCTTGCCCATCACCGCATCGCCAAAGCTCTTCAGGTACTGGCCAATGGCTCCGGCCACACAGGCCAGCAACACGTCATTGATGGAACAGTGCAAAGCCTTGCTGACGGCACGTACTTCGTCGAGCGGCAACGGCCGACACCAGGCCACCCGCTTGACCACGCCGGGCGTGCCCTTGAGTCGGGTTGGTGAATCGTCAGCCATCAGCACCAGCGCGGCACCGTCACGCAAGACCTGATAGGCCAGCCGCGCCATGTCGGCCGAACCAGTCCGCCCTTTGCTCAAGCCGGCTTCAAGCCATCTTTCCAGCACGTTGCGCGGGTCGCCAATGGCCTCAAAGGCATGCACTGCCCCGTCGCCAGCGGCTTCTAGCGCCTTGATGGCAGCCACCGTCAGCGGCTCAATCAGGGTGTGAGACATCCACTCTTCGGCCGCTTCCCAGCCATGAGGATGGGCCACATGCGCAGGGCGCTGCGGCGGGTCAATGCCCCCATCCACCAGCGTCTGAATCACGGAAATCAGCGCCAGACCATCGGCGATACAGTGGTGAATGCGCACCAGCAGGGCCGAGCCGCCGTCAAAATGTTCCACCAACCGAAAGTCCCACAGCGGGTAGCGCGCATCCAGGGGCTGCATCGCAAGTTCGCCCAGGCGCTGCTGCAAGGCCTGCTTCGGATGCTTTTTGACCGAGGCCGACAAGACCTCCAGCAACACATGGCGTTTGATATCGAAATCAACATCGGTCACCCAGTTGGCTCCGGTGGCATCCAACTGCACGCGCTGCGAAAACCGGGGGTACTTGAGCAAGCGTTCTTCAATGCGCTGGCAGACCGCCGGGTAAGTCACACCGGGCTGGATGATCCAGACCCCCAGGATCATCATCAGGTTGCTGGGACAATCCATGCGCAGCCAGGCCGTATCGACCTTGCTCATGCGCTCTACTGTAAAAACGGGTTTCAGGTGGGGCGCCATAGCGAATCAATTCATCTTGGATTATTGGGAATGTTCTCTATTTTGTCGGCAAACCGGACCGTAAGATAGCTGTGTATTACCCTCATACACCGGTTCAACCCCCAATTCGGAGACTATTTTCATGGCAAACCTGAAAACCAAATTTGAAGCCGCAGTTGCCAATTCCAAAAACCTGAGTGCGCGTCCGGACAACATGACACTGCTCAAGCTCTACGCCTTGTACAAACAAGGCAGCACTGGCGACAACGGCGAGAAACGACCCGGTTTTACCGACATGATCGGCCGCGCCAAATGGGATGCCTGGAATGCCCTCAAAGGCACATCCAGCCAGGATGCCATGCAGCAGTACATTGATCTGATTGAATCGCTGAGCTGATCAAACTGACTTGTGGGCTCGTGCTCGCGCAGCTTTTGCGGCGTGGGTGTCGGATGCCTTCGGGGCCAGCAGCGCATCGAGATGTTTCACTATTTCGGCCTCGATGGTGTGTTTGAAGGCACCCACCAGAAATCCGAGTTGGGCGCGCAGTTCGAAGTGCTCTTTGGTCACCAGCAAACTGCCTTTGACTCCGGAACGTGTGAAACTGACATCGTCCCCGGTCTTGCCCTCGGTGTAGGTACAGGTCATGCCAAACTCTGCTTCCACCTGCTCCGCCCATTTGTAGGCTATTTTGCGGGCTTTGGACAAACCCAATGCGTGTTCCCGAACGATATGTATGTCAGCCAAGATTTTGCTCCTTTGCCCATTGTTGAAGTTGCCTGGCACGCTCGGGTGTCGGCAGTTGTGCCAATTGTCGGGCAGCATCATAAAAGCGCCGCCAATCGCGCCCCTCGCGCTCAAACAAGGCCTCAAACCCCGGCACCAGGTCATCATAGGCAGCCTGCGCGCCGAAGCTCGCGTTGTTGGCCTGCGCTACCCAGGCATCAAAGCCGCTGTAGCCGCCCCATTCTTTTTTCAGCTCCGCATAGGCCACTCTGAAGTCCTGAAACACTTCATTTTTCATAGCTATTAGCGCATGCCTGGTAAGGGCTACAGGCTGATTATTCATATAAACAGCGGCCAGACGGGCACGTGTGGCATGGGTCAGCAAACGAAACGCGGTTCGTCGCTGCGCCAATTGCAAGTAGCTTGACCGGGCCTGTGGCGTAGCCAGTGTTGCCAGCCACTGCGCCACCCCGAGGCGCTCTACCGCTGTCGCAAACGACTCATTGAAGGCGGTGTCATCAGCCACATACAACACCTGATGCGCCAGTTCGTGAAACATCAAACGCGCCAATTCTCCCTCAGGGTAATCGGCAAAGGTGCTGAGCAGCGGGTCACCACCGACCCAGTTCAGCCAGCCCAGGGTTGAATAAGCGGGCACGCCATAAACGCTTGCCTCCAGACCCTGCGCGCGCAGTTCGGTGGCCAGCGCCGTGGCATCTGTCTGGTCAAAATAACCACGGTAACTGACGCACCCGGCGACCGGGAAACACCAGGTTTTCAGTGTCAACGAGAACTCGGGTGCTGCCACCACGTTCCACACTGCATGGCGGCGCCGCAGATCGGCAAAGCTCTGGTAGCTGGCGTTGTCGGGAAGGTGCAGATCAGTCACCGAAAAGCGCCGTATCGACTGCGCCTGCAACAAGCGCTCACGCAGGCGCGCCGGGGTTTGCGCACTGCTGAGCCAATCTTCAATCGGCCGTGCTGCGCGCATTAACCCGATATGGCCGCTGACCGACTGCCAATAGTAGGCCGTGTCGGCGCATCCAGTCAGCAGCATTGACAGCGCTGGCAGCAGCAGCCGTACTGCAAGCCCGGTTGTCTGGCTTATCAACCGAGACATGCTAACCATCTGAAGCGGCAACCCGTGCAAGGTGTAGCATGCAGCCAAAAGCACATCGTTGCTGAATTAACACAATAGAAAACCATTCAAATGCTCTACAAATTCAAATCAAAAGTTGCCGGGGACGTAATTATGTTGCAACCAAATGGCCAGCGGGTGCTGGAAATCATTGGCAAGCACAGTGCGGCCGATCCCAGCATCAAGGGTATTTTGCTGCCAGAGCAAATGCCCATGGCACTGACGGCGCTGGCATCAGCCATTGCCGATGAAGCCACCGCGCGACAACAGGCAGTGGCACAGGCGCTGGCAGAAAACATGGCACCGCCTCAGTTTGAGGCGGTCAGCCTGAAGCAGCGCGCCCTGCCCTTCATGGACATGGTGCGCGACTGCCTGAAGGCGCAAGAAGCCATCACCTGGGGGGTGTAGCCGCCTGAATTGGCGCTGCCCTACAGATAATTTTTGATCGGTGGCTACCGGCAGTCAGATCGTTCAACTGGCGGCATTGAGCCGCTCGCTATGGACTGCCAAATGGCGC
>DAOSLL010000160.1:0-7458 GCA_035368905.1 Rhodoferax sp. | reverse complement strand
CGGCCAGAAACGATTCCATGCCACCCCGATGTGGTGGGAAAAACTTGCCAACGTGGAGGATGCGAAGCGACAAGGCTTATTCAACGCTAACGTTGACGAGGTAGCCGTTGGCTTTCAACAAGGCATGCTGCCTGGCCTTTTGCAGGTCACTGGTCACCATTTCGGTCACCAGTTGGTCGAGCGTGATCTCGGGCACCCAGCCCAGCTTTTCCCTGGCCTTGGTCGGGTCACCCAGCAGGGTTTGCACCTCGGTCGGGCGGTAGTAGCGCGGGTCCACCTGGATGATCGGTGCGTCAACGCCATGTGCCATGCGGGCGGCATCGGTCGGGTTGAGCCAATAGGCCACTTCAGCAACGCCTTCGCCTTCCCACCTGAGCTGCATGCCCAGTGCTGCAGTGGCCTTTTCGATGAACTGGCGCACGCTGTATTGCACCCCGGTGGCAATCACGAAATCGCACGGCTCGTCCTGTTGCAACATCAGCCACTGCATGCGCACATAGTCTTTTGCGTGGCCCCAGTCGCGCAGGGCATCGATGTTGCCCATGTACAGGCATTGCTCCAGACCCTGGGAAATATTTGCCAAACCCCGGGTGATCTTGCGGGTGACAAAGGTTTCGCCCCGGCGCGGGCTTTCGTGGTTGAACAAGATGCCATTGCAGGCATACATGCCGTAGGCTTCACGGTAGTTGACGGTGATCCAGTAGGCATACAGTTTGGCCACGGCATACGGCGATCTGGGGTAAAACGGTGTCGTCTCGCGCTGCGGACTTTCCTGTACCAGGCCAAAAAGCTCGCTGGTGGAGGCCTGGTAGAAGCGGGTTTTTTTCTCCAGACCGAGGATGCGGATGGCCTCTAACAGGCGCAGCGTGCCCATGCCATCGACATCGGCGGTGTATTCGGGGCTTTCAAAACTGACCGCCACATGGCTTTGCGCGCCCAGGTTGTAAACCTCGTCGGGTTGCACCTCTTGCAGGATGCGGGTCAGGTTGCTGGTGTCGGACAGGTCGCCGTAGTGCAGCTTGAAGCGTGCGTTGTCGATGTGCGGATCCTGGTAAATATGGTCCACGCGTTCGGTGTTGAACGAACTGGCGCGCCGTTTGATACCGTGCACCTGGTAGCCTTTTTCCAGCAAAAACTCTGCCAGGTAAGAACCGTCCTGCCCGGTGATGCCGGTGATGAGGGCAACCTTTGGGGTGAATGCTGTTGTGCTGGTGGTTGTCGTCATGGTCTTCGTTTGCTATCTTGTTTATAACTGCCAGCGCTTATAGGGAGCGGCCTGGAGGGTGTTTTTGCACATCATTTGGCGCTTTGGACATAGGCTCGGTAAGCCATGCCCAATCCGCTGACCAGGTCCACTTTGGGTTGCCAGCCCAGGCTGTTCAGGCGGGTGCTGTCCATCCACTTGCGTGGCGCGCCGTCGGGCTTGGTGGCATCAAAGCTGATCCGGCCCAGGTAGCCCACAGCCTGGCCGACCGCGTGCGACAGTTCGTCAATCGTGATGTCGCTGCCGAAACCTACGTTGATGTGGCTTTGCATGGGTTGGGTGTGGGTCTGGTAGGTGAGCGTCGGCAAGTTCATGACGAAAACGCTGGCACTGGCCATGTCGTCCACATACAAAAATTCGCGCCGGGGGCTGCCGGTGCCCCAGATTGCGACTTCTGGCGCACCTGCCACCCGGGCTTCGTGAAAGCGGCGGATCAGCGCCGGGATGACGTGACTGTTCTGGGGGTGGTAGTTGTCGCCGGGGCCATACAGATTGGTCGGCATGACGCTGCGGTAGTCGCGGCCAAACTGGCGGTTGTAGCTTTCGCACATTTTGATGCCGGCAATTTTTGCCACTGCATAGGGCTCGTTGGTGGGTTCCAGGGCACCGCTGAGCAAGGCTGACTCGGTCATCGGCTGGGCGGCCATTCGGGGGTAAATGCAGCTTGAGCCCAGAAACAGCAGCTTTTGCACGTCAGCGGTGTGGGCGGCATGAATGACATTGGCCTGCACCATCAGGTTGTCATAGATGAAGTCAGCCGGAAAGGTGTTGTTGGCATAAATGCCACCTACCTTGGCGGCAGCCAAATAAACCTGGGTTGGCCGCTCGGTGGCAAAAAAGGCCTGCACGGCGGCCTGGTTGCACAGATCAAGCTCGGCATGAGTGCGGGTGACGATGCTGGTTTGGGGCACGCCTGAGGCCAGCAAGGTGCGCACAATGGCCGAACCCACCATGCCGCGATGGCCTGCCACAAAAATCTTCAGAGCTCCTTGAGCTGCGGCCACATGAGTGGTCATTTCGGGGTTCCTTTGGGTTTCTCCGGAAAAAATGGAGTTTAACCGAGGGGGGTGCGGGCCACGGTTTGCTGACAGGAGTGCGACTGCGCGCACCATTGATAATTGGCATCATGCCAAACGACAACTCTTTACCGCATGTTTACCAGCGCACCGTCAGCGCGGACGACCGGCATGACTCGCTATCGGTCATCTCCAACCTGATCAAACCGGGGCAAACCGTGCTCGACCTGGGCATGGGCGTGGGGGGCCTCGGCCAGTACCTGAGCCAGCAGTTTGAGGTGCTTGCCGACGGTGTCACCTTGAACCAGGCCGAGGCTGACATTGCCAGCCAATGGTATCGCCAGACCCGCGTGGCTGACCTTGACAGCGCCAACCTGAGCGAGCTCTTTGACGGCCAGCGTTACGACTGCATTGTTTGCGCCGACGTGCTGGAGCACCTGAAGGCACCGCAAAATTTGCTGGCGCAATGCAAGAATCTGCTTGAACCCGGCGGTCGTTTGCTGACCTCGGTGCCCAACGCGGGCTATTGCGGCCTGGTGGCAGAGCTGATTCAGGGTGAATTTCGCTACCGGCCGGAGGGTTTGCTCGACAGCACGCACTTGCGGTTTTTCACCCGTGCGTCATTGCTGCGTTTTTTTGCAGAAAACGGATGGGCGGTGCAAGCCACCCAGGTCACGCAGCGCAGCTTGCCGACTTCAGAGTTCAAGGTGGCTTTTGACAGCCTGCCGCCGATGCTGGCAAGGCATCTGCTGGCAATGCCAGATGCGCAGACCTACCAGTTCATTTCGGTCGTGCAGCCATCCGGGTCCGGCAGCACAGCGTTGCCAGCGCCTGACCAGACCGAAGCCGCAACGGCCCCCCCCCCGCAGCCCGCCGAAGCGCTTTTTTCTGCCGAGGTCTATTTGGCCAGGCAGGGCCGGTTTGACGAGTCGGACAAATTGGTGGCCACTGGCGTCATTGGCAACCCCAGACAGAATCTGGTGTTTGACATACCGGCCAGCGAAGTCGCTTACACCAGCATTCGGCTGGACCCGGCCGATCGGTCGGGGTTTTTCAAGCTGTACCACATTCGCATCACGCTGCCTGACGGCGATGTGGTCTGGCAATGGCATGCCGCGCAGGACGCGCTGGCTACACTGATCGCCCAGCCCAGGCAGCAGATCATGATGGCCCCGCCGCTGGTGATTGCCGACAATGCACTGCTGCTGCTGCACGGTGACGACCCCTGGTTTGAGCTGCCCGTGGCACCCCATCAGTTGAATCAGATTTCCAGCCAGGGGGCCCGACTTGAGGTCAGTTCGGGCTGGCCCATGTCGGCTGACTACCTGCAAGCCAGCGCTGAATTTACCGCTCAGGAGGTGATACGCCAGCAATCACTGGCGACGATGCAATGGCAGCTTGATGACCGCAAGCTGGCATTGACGCAGACCGAAGCCGCGCTGCAGCAGACCGAGACCACCCGGCAGCAAACCCAGGACAAGCTGCAGGCCACCAGTCTGGCACTGCAAGCTTTCCGCGACGAAAAGGTCAGACTCATCAGCCAGCTTCGGGCGGCGCAGCTTGAGGGCAGTACCCTGGCAGAAAGCCTGGCGCAACTGGTACAGCATCTGGAAGGCATTGAGCAGTCCACCATGTTTCGTGCGACCCGGCCTTTGGTCAATTTGAAAATGAAGCTCGACTTGTTGACCGGGAAATCAAAAAGAATCACAGCCATGCAAAAACCCAATAACAAAGCGCAGCCCAGGGCAGTTACGCAGCATCCGGTTGACATCGTGGTTCCGGTTTATCGTGGCCTGGAAGACACCCGGCGCTGCCTCGAATCGGTCTTAGCAGCCCCCTGCCAGGCCGCCTGGCGTTTGATTGTGATCAACGATTGCAGCCCCGAGCCTGAGCTGGCCGACTGGTTGCGTGAGCTGGCCGGTCGTGACACCAGGGTGCAACTGTTCGAGAACCCCGAGAATCTGGGTTTTGTTGGCACCGTCAACCGGGGTATGGCCCTGAGTGCAGAGCACGATGTGCTGCTGCTCAACAGCGATACCGAGGTCGCCAACAACTGGCTTGACCGCATCGTGCAAGCGGCCTACAGCGCACCCAAGGTAGCCAGTGTGACCCCGTTTTCAAACAACGCCACGATTTGCAGCTACCCGGTGTTCTGCAAACCCAATGATTTGCCCAGCGGCCACAACACCGCCAGCCTGGATGCCCTGTTTGCCAGCCACCTGGCCGGACAAACCGTGCCGGTGCCAACCGGTGTCGGGTTTTGCATGTACATACGGCGTCAATGCCTGCAACAGGTGGGGCTGTTTGACACGGAAAATTTTGGCAAAGGCTATGGTGAAGAGAACGACTTTTGCGTGCGCGCCCAGGCCGCCGGATGGGTCAACCTGCACGCGCTCGACACTTTTGTTCGCCACGCTGGCGGCATCAGCTTTGGCTACTCAAAAAGCGAGCGCGAGATGCAGGCCATGCAGACGCTGCGCCGCCTGCATCCCCGCTACGAAGCCGACGTGATGAATTTTGTGGCGCGCGACCCGGCCCGAACAGCGCGGCTGACCCTGGATATTGTCCGCATCACCGCAGCCGGGCATCCGGTGATCCTGAATGTGATTCATAACCGTGAGGGTGGCACCCTGCGGCATATTCAAGAGGTTGCCGAAAAGCTGGGTCAACAGGCGATATTCCTTCGCCTGACACCCGCACCGGGTGGCGTCATTTTGCGACTCGAAGGCGAGCATGAAGCCTTTGCGCTGCACTTTGGCATGCCGCAAGAGCAGTCTGGCCTGGTCAATGCCTTGCGCTTGCTGCAAGTCGGGCACATTCATTTCCATCATCTATTGGGACATGAGGCCAGCATTGTTGACTTGCCTGGCAAGCTCGGTGTCAGCCATGACTTTACGGCGCACGATTTTTTCAGCTATTGCCCGCAAATATCGCTGACCGACCACACCGACCGTTATTGTGGTGAGCAGGGGCTCTATCAATGCCGCCAATGTCTGCAGCGCCATCCGGCACCAGGTGGCGTTGGCATTGAGCAGTGGCGCGATCAGCATGCGCAGTTGATCAACGAGGCGCGCTACGTGATTGCGCCAAGTCAGGATACAGCTTTGCGACTGGCGCGCTTTGCACCAAACGCCAACGTTCTGGTGGTGCCGCATTCTGAATTGGACACCTTGGTTCCGAGTTACCCTGAACCCAAGCCGGCCAGGCTGGACCGGCAAAAGTGCCTGAAAATCGCTGTGCTGGGTGCGCTGAGCAAGATCAAGGGGGCCGATGTGCTGGAAGAGGTGGCGACTCTGGCCGCGCAACGGGGCCTGTTGATTGACTTTCATTTGATTGGCTATGCCTACCGTAGCTTGCGCACTCAGCCCAAGGCCCGGCTGACGGTGCATGGTGCCTACGACGACAAAGACCTGATGAAGTTGCTGCAGTGGCTGCAACCCGATGCCATCTGGTTTCCGGCTGTATGGCCAGAAACCTACAGCTACACGCTGAGCGCCAGCCTGGACAGCGGTTTGCCGATCATCGCCCCCGATATTGGTGCGTTTGCCGAGAGACTGCAGAACCGCCCCTGGACCTGGCAGTGTGACTGGCAGCAAACCCCCGGCCAGTGGACAGATTTTTTTGAGAATATCCGTGACCATCATTTTTGCAGCGGCATTGGCCCGGCCAGCGCCAGCCAGATACCTGCCCGTGAGTGGTCCAATGGACAAACCTTCAGTTACCGGGAAAGTTACCTGCAATCGCTGCCGCGCCCAAGCGAGCCCAACGCACAGGACATCAAAAATATACAGCAGCAATTGACCCCCAATCTGCATTGGCTCGATGTCAACAACACGCCTGGCAATATTTTGAAGTCGTCCACCTTGCGCACCATTGCACGGTTGCGGGCTACGGCAGCGTTTTCGCCACTTGCCAGGCTGGTGCCCACCCACCTGCAACGAAGGGTTAAATCCTGGCTTGGAAAATGAAGCGCCGCGACGGTTTTTTGCTGTTGCTGGCCCTGTGCCCGCTGGTGCTTCTGCTGTGCGTGTGGTGGCAGTTGCGCTTGCCAGTTGCGCCCTTTTTTTTGGCACCGATGATGGATTTGGACGGCTGTCTGCTGGCTCGGCAGCCAACTCCTGTGGCCGGGCACGCGCCTTGGTTGAACCGCTGCTCCGGTCCCAACGCATCTGCAGCGCACCTGGTGGAGTCCACCTTGCAGGCACTGCAACCCGACCAGGCCCGGGCGCACTCCTGGCAACTTGGCTACACCCTGAAGGTATCCCTTCTGGCGCTGTTGCAGCCCGACCAAAACAACTGGCGGGTCAACCTGGAGGTCATCGACAAGCTGGTGCAAACCATTCAGGACAACCCGCGCCCGCTCATTTTGTACCTGTTTTCCACCCATTTCGGTGTCGACGCACCGATTGAACCGGTGCTGGCGCAAAACCCCGACAACCTGGGGCAAACCCCAGCCGGGCCGCTGCCGATTGACCGTTATTACGGCCAAGCGGTGTACCCCTGGAGCGTGGCCCGCACCGACAATGACATCACTCGCTACCGTGCTCAGGTCATTGAAGCGCTGCTACACAAGTTGTGCCAATTGCCCGCCAATGAGCGCAGTCGCATCAAGGGGGTGACGCTGTTGGGTGAGGTTCACCATTTGTTTCCCGACTTTGAGTCCGGCATGGGGTTTGACAAGCCCTACAGCGTGACCGACTACAGCGCCACGTCAGTGGCCGACTTTCGCCAGTATTTGCGGGCGCGGTACCCCGGCATTGAGGCGCTCAACCAGCAACTTGGCAGCCAGTACGCAAGCTTTGACAGCATCATGCCGCCGGCCAAAGACATCCGCCGCCAGCCGCTTGCGCGCTTTGAGGAGCACCTTGATGCTTATGCCGACGGGCACCTGCCGATCAGTGGCTGGGTTCATGTGCAGGGCGCACCGGCTGTGGTCAAGGTATATCTGAATGGCGCATGGGTGGCAGATGCTCCGGTGCATCTGGGTCGTCAGGACGTGCGCGCAGCACACCCCGAATTCAGCACGGCCGATGTTGGCTGGCGGCATGATCTGGATTTCAGCAAGCTGGCACCCGGCGTTTACCGCATCGACTTGACGTTGTCGCAGCCTGGGCACAAGCTGCTCAACCTGGGCACCCGCGCCATTTCTGTGATGGACAAGCAGCAGAGCGCCCCGCT
>DAOSLL010000159.1:0-7459 GCA_035368905.1 Rhodoferax sp. | reverse complement strand
CGCCAAGCAGGCTGCCCAGGCCGGAGCTGATGCTGTCAAACATGCCTCCGCCCGACCCAGCCGGGGCCGCCGGGGCTGCAGCGGTATCGGTGCCAGGGGCTTTGCCGGGGGCTTGCGCGGCCCGGCTGTTGGCCTGCTCGGCCCGCACGGCGGCATGGCCCTTGAGCTTCTCGAACGCCGAATCCCGGTCGAGCAGTTTCTCATAGACCCCGGCGACGATCGACTCATCGAGCAAGGTCTGGCGCTGCTGGGCAGAAATGGGCCCGATCTGGCTGGCGGGCGGCAGCACAAAGACCCGCTCGGTTTCGGTTGGACGGCCTTTTTCGTCGAGAAAACTCACCAGCGCTTCGCCCACCCCGAGTTCGGTGATGGCCGCACCGATGTCAAGCCCGGCTTTTGGCCGCATCGTCTCGGCGGTGGCCTTGACCGCTTTTTGATCGCGTGGCGTGAATGCCCGCAGTGCGTGTTGCACCCGGTTGCCCAACTGGGCCAGCACCGAGTCAGGGATGTCGAGCGGGTTTTGTGTGACGAAATAGACACCAACCCCTTTGGACCGCACCAGCCGCACCACCAGTTCAATCCGTTCCACCAGCACCTTGGGCGCGTCGGCAAACAGCAGGTGCGCCTCGTCAAAGAAAAACACCAGCTTGGGTTGCTCCAGGTCGCCCACTTCGGGCAATGTTTCAAACAACTCGCTGAGCAGCCAGAGCAAAAAGGTGCTGTAGAGGCGCGGCGAATTCATCAACTGGTCGGCTGCCAGCACATTGACGACACCGCGCCCGGCCCCGTCGGTCTGCATGAAGTCGGCAATGTTGAGCATCGGCTCGCCAAAAAAAGCATTGCCACCTTGTTGCTCGATTTGCATCAGGCCGCGTTGAATGGCACCAATGCTGGCGGCGCTGACGTTGCCATATTCGGTGGTGAAGCTCGACGCGTTGTCGCCCACGTATTGGCACATGGCGCGCAGGTCTTTCATGTCGAGCAGCAGCAGGCCGTCGTCATCGGCTATTTTGAACACCAGTTGCAGCACGCCTGCCTGGGTCTCATTGAGGTTGAGCATGCGCGAGAGCAGCAGCGGCCCGAGGTCGCTGACGGTCGCGCGCACCGGATGCCCCTGTTTGCCAAAGACATCCCACAAGGTGGTCGGAAACGCTTCAAAAACAGAAGCAGGTAGCGCACGCTCAGTAAGGACTTTGAGCAGTTTTGGTGTTGCAACACCGGTCTGCGAAATGCCGGTAAGATCGCCTTTGATGTCGGCCATGAAGACCGGCACACCCAGTCTTGAAAACCCTTCGGCCATGGTTTGCAGGGTGATGGTCTTGCCGGTGCCAGTGGCACCGGTGATCAAACCGTGGCGATTGGCCTTGTCAGGCAGCAAGAAACATTGCGTTTGACCGTGTTGTGCAATCAGAATGGGTTCAGGCATGGCAAGCTCAAAAAGTACAATCAGACCAGTAGGGTAACGAACTTTTGAAGGATTTCCCGTGGCAGGACACAGTAAATGGGCCAATATTCAGCATCGCAAAGGTCGTCAGGACGAAAAGCGCCAGCGTATCTGGACCCGCGTCATGCGCGAAATCATGGTCGCGGCGCGCATGGGCGGCGGCGATTTGACGACCAACCCGCGCCTGCGCCTGGCGATTGAAAAGGCCAAGGCGTCCAACATGGCATCTGATACCGTCAAATACGGCATCGCCAAGGCCACCGGCAGTCTGGAGGGCATCGTTTACGAGGAAATACGCTACGAAGGTTACGGCATTGGCGGGGCCGCCATCATCGTCGATACCATGACTGACAACAAGGTGCGCACGGTGGCCGAGGTGCGCCACGCCTTTTCCAAGTACGGTGGCAACATGGGCACCGAGGGCTCGGTGGCGTTTCAGTTCAGGCACTGCGGCCAGCTCATTTTCGCCCCCGGTGCCAGCGAAGACCAGGTGCTGGAAATTGCGCTCGATGCCGGGGCCGACGATGTGATTGCCGACGCAGACGGGGCGATTGAGGTGATCACGCCGGTGGCCAGTTTTGAAGCGGTCAAAAATGCCCTGGTCGCGGCTGGCTTTGCCCCGGACGACGCACAGGTGACGATGCGCCCTGAAAACCCGATTGACATGAGTGGCGAAGAAGCCTTGCGCATGCAAAAGCTGCTCGACGCCATTGAAGACCTTGACGACGTGCAGGAGGTCTATCACAACGCCGAACTCGATACAGACGGCGTATGAAGATACTCGTCATTGGCAGCGGTGGCCGTGAACATGCGCTGGCCTGGAAGATCGCCCAGTCACCCAAGGCCCACAAGATTTACCTGGCACCGGGCAACGGCGGCACCGCGCTGGACCCGCGTTTCGAGAACGTCAACATCACCGATGTGCAAGAGCTGCGGGCCTGGGCTGCTGCAAAAAAGATCGTGCTGACGGTGGTCGGCCCCGAAGGTCCGCTGGCGGCAGGCGTGGTCGATGAATTCCGCAAGCACGGTCTGCGGGTGTTTGGCCCAAGCCAGGCGGCGGCGCAACTGGAAAGCTCAAAGGCGTTTTCCAAAGCCTTCATGAAGCGCCACGGCATTCCCACCGCCGACTTTGAAACCTTCACCGATGCCGTGGCGGCGCATGCCTATATCGACCAGAAGGGCGCGCCGATTGTGGTCAAGGCCGATGGTCTGGCGGCCGGCAAGGGCGTGGTGGTCGCCATGAATCTGACCGAAGCGCATGCGGCGGTGGACTTCATGCTGCAAGGCAACAGCCTGGGCGTGGTGCACAACGACGGCGGAGCACGCGTGGTGATTGAAGAGTTTCTCCAGGGCGAAGAGGCCAGCTTCATCGTCATGGTCGATGGCAAGAACGTGCTGCCACTGGCCACCAGCCAGGACCACAAGCGGCTGCTCAACGGTGATCTGGGCCCCAACACTGGTGGCATGGGAGCCTATTCACCGACACCGGTGGTCACCCCCGATGTGCATGCGCGGGCCATGCGCGACATCATCTTGCCAACCATCCGTGGCATGGAAAAAGACGGCATTCCGTACACCGGGTTTTTGTACGCCGGTTTGATGATTGATGCAGTGGGAAAACCCAAAACGCTGGAATTCAACTGCCGCATGGGTGACCCCGAAACCCAGCCGATGATGATGCGCCTGAAGTCTGATCTGGTCGATGTGATGCTGGCCGCCACCGAGCCAGGGCCCCATGGCAAGCTCGACTTGGTGAAACTGCAATGGGATCGTCGCACCGCACTGGGCGTGGTGCTGGCGGCGCACGGCTACCCGTCGCAGCCGCGCAAGGGCGACATCATCATGGGTTTGCCGAAAGAACATGAGGATGCCTGCGTTTTTCATGCTGGCACAAGCCTGGCAAACGGGCAGGTGATCACGACCGGCGGGCGGGTGCTGTGCGTCACGGTGCTGGCTGACAACGCCCGCCTGGCGCAGCAACGCGCCTATGAGGTGGCCGCAGGCATCCGCTTTGATGGCATGCAGTACCGCACCGACATTGGCCACCGCGCCATCAAGGGCTCGGCGGCATGAGCGAAGCAGTGCCGCCCGGCGGCGCAGCGGCGCTGGTAAGCCAGTATATGCGTGGGCTGCAGGCCCGTATCACGACGGCGATTGGCGCGCTTGATGGCACGCCTTTTGTGACCGATGCCTGGCAAAAGCCACCGGGTGATACCTTGCAAGGCCATGGCATCACCCAGATTCTCGAAGCCGGGCCGGTTTTTGAGCGCGCCGGTTGCGGGTTTTCACAGGTCAGCGGCCCGACATTGCCGCCGTCTGCGACGCAACACCGGCCAGAATTGGCTGGCGCGCCATTTCAGGCCATGGGTGTATCGCTGGTGTTTCATCCACGCAACCCCTACGTGCCGACGGTGCACATGAATGTGCGCATGATTTCGGCCACCGGGCCAGACGGCGTGCCGGTTTGCTGGTTTGGCGGCGGCATGGACCTGACACCGTTTTACGGCTTTGAAGAAGACGCGGCGCATTTTCACCAATGCTGCAAAGCCGCGTTGCAGCCGTTTGGCGACGACAAATACACGCGCTTCAAGGTCTGGTGCGACAGCTATTTTTACCTTAGGCACCGCGACGAGCAGCGTGGCATCGGTGGCGTGTTTTTTGACGATTTTTCCGAATTGGGCTTTGACCAGAGTCTGGCCATGCTGCAGTCGGTGGGCGATGCTTTTTTGGGCGCGTATCTGCCGATTGTCGAACGGCGCAAGGATCTTGCCTACGGCCAGCGCGAGCGCGATTTTCAGCTTTACCGGCGCGGCCGCTATGTTGAATTCAACCTGGTGTGGGACCGGGGCACGCATTTTGGCCTGCAGTCGGGTGGCCGCACCGAGTCGATTTTGTTGTCGATGCCGCCGCTGGTAAGCTGGGCATACCGACAGGTGCCTGAAGCTGGCACACCC
Organism: Rhodoferax sp.; assembly: GCA_035368905.1. Taxonomy (GTDB): domain Bacteria; phylum Pseudomonadota; class Gammaproteobacteria; order Burkholderiales; family Burkholderiaceae_C; genus Rhodoferax. The sequence goes on along the minus strand of DAOSLL010000159.1, from coordinate 3,061 downwards.
GAAGCGGCGCTGTACAGCAAGTTTCTGACGCGCCGGGACTGGGTTTGATGCCCGAAAAGCTGGTGCCCAGGCGGGTGGGTGTGATGGGCGGGGCCTTCGATCCACCGCATCTGGCGCATTCGGCCCTGGCGGCAGTGGCGTGTTCCCAATTGCAGCTTGACGAGTTGCGTGTTATCCCGACCGGGCAGGCCTGGCACAAGCCGCAAGCCCTCAGCGCGGCCCGGCATCGCCTGGCGATGGCGCAACTGGCCTTTGCCGATGTGCCCCAGGCGCGGGTGGATGCGCGTGAAACCAGGCGCGCAGGGCCGAGCTACAGCATCGACACGCTCAATGAACTCAGGGCCGAGTCGCCGGGCAGCCAACTGTTCCTGATCATTGGCGCTGACCAGGCGCATGCCTTGACAAGCTGGAAGGCATGGCAGGAGATCCTTCAATGTGCTACAATTTGTGTAGCTGATCGCGCAGATTCCATAAGGGCTGGAGCCCAATTTGATGCTGAAGTTGCGAATCCTGCGCGGTTTTTGCACCTGGCAATGCCTGCCATGGCCATCAGCGCCACCGAGATCCGGGCAAGAATTTCTGCCAACCTGAGCGTGCATGCACTGGTGTGCGAGCCGGTTGCACGTTATATTGCCGCCCACCACCTCTACCAAACTGTTTGATGACTACCAAAACCACCACCAAAGCCCAAACCCGGCCGGTCGCCCCCAAGCTGGCAGCCAAAGCGACTGCCACCAAAGCGATTGCAACCAAAGCGACCGGCAAAAAAGACATTCAAAAACTTCAGCGTGCCATTGTGGATGGACTCGAAGATGTCAAGGCGCAGGAGATTGTGGTGTTTGATACGGAACATCTCTCTTCCTTGTTTGAGCGGGTGATCATCGCCTCGGGCAGCTCCAACCGGCAAACCCGGGCGCTAGCGGCCAGTGTGATGGACGCGGTGCGCGAGGCCGGCTTTGGCAAGCCGCGCCTCGAAGGTGAGAGCAATGGTGAATGGATCATTGTCGATTGCGGGCAGGCCGTGGTGCATGTGATGCAGCCCACCTTCCGGACCTATTACAACCTGGAGGAACTGTGGGGCGACAAGCCGGTGCGACTCAAGCTCGGCGCGGCCAAGCCGGTTGCTGCCATCGACACCAAGGCCGCCCCGGTCGCCCCGGTGAGCGCCCGGCCACCGGTTAGCCTGCGGCGTTCCAGTGCCGCCAAAAAGGGCGTTGAAGAGGCGTTTCCATCCAGGGCACAGCTCAAAAAGGTCTCGGATGCGAAATCAGTTGCTGCGAAAAAGATAGCTTGCAGCGCACATGCCAAAAGGGCTGCAGGCCAATTTGATGCAGAAGGCGCAGCCAGGCCGAAGGTCCGCACGCTGGTGGTCAATGCCCCGGCCAAACCGGCGGCAAAAAGAGCGCTGGCATCCAAGGCGGCCTCCCGTTCGACGGCAAAGCCTGCCAGCCCGACAGCGACCCGGTCTGCTCCTGCCAGGAAGACCACGCCGCGCAAAGCCTGAGCGTGCGCCTGCTGATTGTGGCGGTTGGCCAGCGCGTGCCGGACTGGGCACAAACCGCCTGGGACGACTACGCCAAGCGGTTCCCGTTTGAGATCAAGGTCGAGCTCAAGGCCGTCAAAACCGAGCCACGCGCTTCCAGGTCGCTCGAAACTCTGTTGTCCGCTGAGCGCGCCCGCATCGAAGCCGCCATTCCCAGGGCTTGCCGGGTGGTGGCGCTCGATGAGCGTGGCACCGCGCTGACCACCATGGCATTGGCTGGCAAGCTGCGCGACTGGCAATTGTCAGGTGACGATGTGGCGCTGGTGATTGGCGGGCCCGATGGCCTGGAGCCAGCCTTTCGCCAGGCCGCGCACGAGCGCATTCGCCTGTCGGACCTGACCCTGGCGCACGCCTTTGCGCGGGTGCTGCTGATTGAGCAGCTTTACCGCGCCTGGTCGATCAATGCCAATCACCCATACCACCGCGAATAGGGCTGGCCATGGGTCAATTTGTCTATCTGGCTTCACAGAGCCCGCGCCGCCAGCAGTTGCTGGCGCAGTTGGGTGTGGCCTTTGAGCTGCTGCTGCCGGGTGACGATGAAGACGCCGAGGCGCTGGAGGCGCTGCTGCCGCGCGAATCACCCCTGCACTATGTGCAGCGGGTGACCCAGCTCAAGCTCGATGCGGCCCTGCTGCGGCGCAAACGGCGTGGCCTGCCGGACGCGCCGGTGCTGTGCGCGGACACCACGGTGGCATTGCGGCGCGTCATTTTGGGTAAACCGGTTGATGCCGCAGATGCCGCGCGCATGTTGCAGCAGTTGGCTGGCAACACCCACACCGTGCTGACCGCTGTGGCGGTGGCTGCCGAGCGCAAACGGCTGCAGGCCGTGTCGCGCTCGCAGGTGACGTTCGCGCCGATGACTGCTGCCCAGATCGATGCTTATGCGGCCAGTAACGAGCCCATCGGCAAAGCCGGTGCCTACGGGGTGCAGGGCAGGGCGGCAATGCATATCAGCAAGATCAGCGGCAGCTATAGCGGCATCATGGGCCTGCCACTGTTTGAGACGGCCCAGCTTCTCCTGGGGATTGGCTTCAAAATCTAGCGTTTTGATCGGCAAGCTGGTGCTGTCCGGACACTTTATTTCAAGCTGATTCATGGCGCAGGCCGGTCAAGCCGCGGCACAGCATGGCGCTGGGCTGATTGATTCGCCCTTTGATGCCCTTTCCATTTCGATATCAATCCGACCTGTTGCTTTGCCTTGCCGTGCTGTCGCATGGTCCGCGGCTTCGCGCCAAATGTCGCAACGGTCTGGATGCGAAAAAAGGGGTTGGCTTTTGCCGTCTCCAAGCCATTCATGTCGTTGCCATCTTGCCTTGCCTTGCCTTGCCTTGCGTTGCGTTGGCAAGGTCGGCTGGACCGGGATGATGCAGCAATGGCATCAGATACGTTTTTCCAATGCCAAAAGCGCATCAGCACGCGACCCGGCAGAACTTGCGCAGCTTTGAATCACGGTGCAAACCATCTCGCGATTCAGGTTTTTCAGGAAATCAACCGGGGCCAGGCTACCGTCGAACATTT
>DAOSLL010000158.1:0-7536 GCA_035368905.1 Rhodoferax sp. | reverse complement strand
AGCCGCCAGCCCAGACTGAGTCTGCGTTGGCAGCTATTGAAAATGTAGTGGACCAGAAGCCCGGCGGCGAGTCCATAGCCGCTGCCATCAGCATTGACGACTTCGCCAGAATCGACCTGCGCATTGCCAAAATCGTGCAGTGCCAAGCGGTAGCGGGTTCCACCAAACTGCTGCAACTCACACTCGATGTCGGTGAGGTCGATGACGCAGGCCTGCCCAAGACCCGCACGGTGTTCTCAGGCATTGCCAGCAGTTACCAGCCGGGGCAACTGACAGGCAAGCTGACCGTGCTGGTGGCTAACCTGGCCCCGCGCAAGATGAAGTTTGGCATCAGCGAAGGCATGGTGCTGGCCGCTGGCCATGCCGATGAAAAAGCCCATCCCGGCATCTATCTGCTCGAACCCTTTGCCGGTGCCATGCCGGGCATGCGCTTACGTTGAGGCGCTTGCAGTGAGCACGGGATGATTCCCCTGCTGCGCGGCTGGACGGCAGTTCAGCGCACCGCCGCCAACAATGTCCGGCTCGGTGTCACCCTGACCTTTGTTGCCGGGGCCACCAATGCCGGCGGCTTTCTGGCGGTTGGGCAGTACACCTCGCACATGACAGGCATCGTGTCGTCGATGGCCGACAACCTGGTGATGGGCCAGGCCTACCTGGCGCTGGCCGGGCTGGCTTCGCTGCTGGCCTTTATTGGCGGTGCCATGACCACCGCATGGATGGTCAACTGGGCGCTGCGGCGCAAGCTGCAAAGCGCTTATGGCCGACCACTACTGCTCGAAGCCGCCCTGCTGCTGCTGTTTGGGCTGTTTGGCTCGGGCATCCGTTTCTTGGCCGTGCTGTTTGTGCCGCTGACGGTGCTGGTGTTGTGCTTCATCATGGGGCTGCAAAATGCCGTCATCACCAAAATATCCCGTGCCGAGATTCGCACCACCCACATCACCGGCCTGGTGACCGACCTGGGGATTGAGCTGGGCAAGCTGTTCTACATCAATCGCCTGACGCGTGAACAGATGGTGGTCGGCAACCGCAAAAAGCTCAGGCTGCTTGGCAAGCTGATCGGCAGCTTCTTTGTCGGCGGTCTGCTCGGTGCCCTGGGCTTCAAGACCATTGGCTTTTTCACCACGGTGCCGCTGTCGGTCTTGTTGCTGCTGCTGGTCTGGCGCCCGGTGCTCAACGATGCCCGCAACTGGATTGGGCCACCCCACCCCGGACAAGATCAAGACTGAGAGCACCTGGCCAGTCACGCCGCGCCGAGTTACTTGGGGGCAAATTGGGCGTAATACGCCAGCACCGCCGGGTTTTGGGCGATGCGCTGCAGGTGCACGTTCAACAGCGGGGCCACTGTTTGCACCAAGTCGACCGGCACATGGTCAAGCCATCCTGAGTTCAGGGCGCGCACATCGACAAACACCTTCAGGTCCGCCACGGTCAGGCGCTGGTCGGCAAAGTAATCGCCGCCATGCGCTTGCAACTGCTTTTGCAGCCAGGCCAGGTACTGTGGCATGGAGCCGTTCACCAGCGCCAGGCGCGCTGCTTTCTGCGCGTCACCGGTCATGTGGAAGGTGGGCCCAAGCTTGACGCTGGCTTCTTCCACCACATACATCACCTCATCGCACAGCAGTGCCTGAAACGGATCCGCCGGGTAAAGGTTGGCCAGCCTGCCCGCATAGCGCAGGATGGAGTCGCACTGCGTCACCTGCACGTCGTCCACCATCAGCGTGGGCACTTGGCCAAACGGTGTGGTCTTGCGAACGTCGGCAAACTTGGGAAAAGGAAAGCGGAAATCTTCAAACGCCACGCCCCCCAGATGCAGCGCCAGCCGGATCGCCTCGGCGCGCCCGCCGTGGACATCGAAATAAGTGAGTTTGAGGTGATTCATGGTGGTTTCCTGGTGGTGTGTTGAGGGGGCAAAGGCTCTGGCGGCAATGCCGCGCAGGAGGTTCGGCGGATTCTAGGCGGGACCGCGTTTGGCTGCCGCGCCACAAAAGAATTGGACTTCCAGCCCTTTTGGAATAAGGGTGAGCAGCTATCAAATTGAAGCGGTCGCCAGACCGGCAACGAGCCGAGAAGCGCCTGGGCGGTTCGGGTGGTCGCAACGGTGCACCACCGCCGTCGGCATTGCCTTACGGCACTACCCACCACATTACCCGGCACACATCCAGCACACCCGGCACACACCCCGGCTCATCGCCTTGCTGCATTGCCAGCCAATTTGCGGCAAGCGCAGCGCTGACAGGTTCGGCGATCAATGGGCACCGGGCATGCTGTGGCGCATGCCGTGGTAAATGGCGCAAGGTCAGGCGATGCCGTCATGCGCATACCGGCTGGCATTGAGGTTATTCTTGCGTGCTGCTGGTGCCTTCTGTATTTTTTGCCGCTACGGCGATCAGCACCACTGGGTCAGCCGCAAAAAAGTGAAGAAATAGGGCTCTAGCCCTTACACTGTATGCGCTGAGAGCTATTTATTTTATAGTATTTTTTAACCATCGCACCATGAATTTTCCTCCTGTCGCCGCGGGCCGACTGCCCGATTTGCTGCGCCGCATGCCCAAAGCCGAGTTGCACATGCACATTGAAGGCTCGCTGGAGCCCGAGCTGATGTTTGCGCTGGCCAGTCGCAATGGTCTGGCCCTGCCCTACCCGGATGTTGCCAGCCTGAAAAAAGCCTATGTGTTTGACAACCTGCAAGACTTTTTGAACATCTACCACGCCGGTACGCAGGTGCTGCGCACCGGGCAGGACTTCTACGACATGGCCTGGGCCTACCTGCAGCAGGCAGCGGCAGATCATGTGCTGCACACCGAAATCTTCTTTGACACGCAAACCCATACCGGACACGGCGTTGATGAAGCGGTGGTGATCACCAGCTTGCACCGGGCCTGTGTGGATGCCCAGACCCAGTTGGGCCTGAGCGCGGGCCTGATCCTGTGCTTTTTGCGCCATCTGAGCGAGGCCGAAGCCTTTGACGCGCTGGCGCAAGCCGAGCCCCATCTGGACAAACTGCTAGGCGTTGGCCTGGCTTCGAGCGAAGTCGGGCATCCGCCGGAGAAATTTGCCCGGGTCTTTGCCCAGGCCCGCAAGCTCGGGCTGCGGCTGGTTGCCCATGCCGGTGAAGAAGGACCGCCAGCCTACATCTGGAGCGCGCTTGATGCGCTCAAGGTTGAACGCATTGACCATGGCGTGCAAGCCAGCCGCGACCCGGCTCTGATGGCGCGGCTGGTACGCGAGCGCATCCCGCTGACCGTCTGCCCGCTATCCAACCTGAAACTGCGGGTGTTCCCCAGCCTGGCGCAGCACAACCTTGGCCAGATGCTCGACGCGGGCATTGTCGCCACCGTCAACTCGGACGACCCGGCGTATTTTGGTGGCTATGTCAACACCAACTTCACCCAGACCTTCGAAGCGCTGGAACTCACCGCCCGGCACGCCTACCAATTGGCATTCAACAGTTTTGAGGCGAGCTTTATGCAGCCGTCCGCCAAGCAGGCCTGCCAGGACCGCTTGACCGAGTTTTTTGAAACCTATCAGTGATCGGCAGTGACAGCTACGGCAGCGCGACACCTGCCACAGTTGTGGCGGCCCTGGCAATCAGTGCACCGGCACCCAAAGCTGCAGGCGCGGCAGCATGACCCGGTAAGGTGCCAATAGCAGAGCCGCCATCAGCCACTTGACCGCCAGGTCACCAGTGGCCAACATGCGCCAATCGAGGTCAGACCCGGCAAAGGCGAGGAAAAAGAAAATGCCGGTATCGACCACCGAGGCCACCACCGAGCCGATCAGCGGGGCTTTCCACCATGACGAGGCACGCAGCCGGTTGAACGCCACGATGTCGAGCAGTTGGCCCGCAATGAAGGCCACACCAGAGGCCACCGCAATGCGCCACGGGGTCAACGCCAGCGACACCAGCACAGCCATGGCAAAGCCGGTCCAGGCAACCCGCCGCGCCGCTTGGGCACCGACCGCGCGATTGGTCAGATCAGTGACCAGAAACGCCACCGGAAAGGTAAAAGCGCCCCAGGTCAGCCAATCATTGATGGGAAACTGCACCAGGTAGTTGGACCAGACGATCACCACCAGCATCGCCAGAATCGGCCGCCAGAGACTCAAAAGGGGTTGGGAAAGGGCTTTTTGCATGCGCCAATTATCGCAGTCCGGGTGCAGCAAGGCAGATCGACCCCGTTGCCCCAAACCAGGCAAGCCCAACCGGATGGACGCAGCAAACTGGCGTGGCGGCCGCACAGCCGCTGCAAGCGACACGCCAACCCGGCCAATGGTTTGCACTGCGCAGGCCACCACCGACACCGGATTGCTCCTATATCAGTAGCTGCCTGCGCTTATGCCACTTGGGCTAGAAGGCTAAAACACCCTCAAACAAAGTTGAATTGGCCTGGGGCCCGAATGGTGTCCACCTCGACGTGAATGGTGGACTTCGGGGCGAACTTGCCTTCGAGCAGCAGCTTGGACAGCGGGTTTTCAAGGCGCTGTTGAATCGCACGCTTGAGGGGTCTTGCGCCAAACACCGGGTCGAACCCGACCTTGGCCAACTCGGCCACGGCAGCGTTGCTGACCGAGAGCCCCAGGTCCATGTGCGCCAGGCGCGCCTGCAGCACCGCCAACTGGATCTTGGCAATATCGGCAATGTGGCTGGCATCGAGCGAATGGAACACCACCGTCTCATCGATGCGGTTGAGAAACTCGGGCCGAAAGTGGTTCTTCAGCTCGGCGGTAACCGCGTCTTTCACGTCTTCGTAGTCTTGCCCGAGCATGTTCTGGATCATTTGCGAGCCGATATTGCTGGTCATCACGATCACCGTGTTCTTGAAGTCCACGGTGCGGCCGTGACCATCGGTCAGACGGCCATCGTCAAGCACCTGCAGCAGCACATTGAAGACATCGGGGTGAGCTTTTTCAACCTCGTCGAGCAGCAGCACGCTGTAGGGCTTGCGCCGCACCGCCTCGGTCAGGTGGCCACCCTCTTCGTAACCGACATAGCCGGGGGGCGCACCAATCAGCCGCGCCACGCTGTGCTTTTCCATGAACTCGCTCATGTCGATGCGAATCAGATGATCTTCGGAGTCAAACATGAAACCCGCCAGCGCCTTGCACAGCTCGGTCTTGCCGACCCCGGTGGGCCCGAGGAACAAGAACGAGCCGGTCGGGCGGTTCGGGTCTGACAGCCCCGAGCGGGACCGGCGAATGGCATTGGCCACCGCAGCGATGGCCTCGTCCTGGCCGACCACGCGCTGGTGCAGCTTGACTTCCATCTGCAACAGCTTGTCGCGCTCGCCTTGCATCATCTTGGACACCGGAATGCCGGTGGAACGGCTCACCACCTCGGCGATTTCTTCGGCCCCGACCTGGGTTCGCAGCAAGCGCGGTGCCGCTCCTTCGCCGCGAGTGGATTCCTTCGCCTGGGCCTCTTTCAGGCGCTTTTCCAGTTCAGGCAGTTTGCCGTACTGCAATTCGGCCACCTTGTTGAAATCGCCCTTGCGGGTGAGTTCCTCGATCTTGAATTTGAGCAAGTCGATCTGTTCACGCAGGTCGCCACTGCCCTGCGCGCTGGCTTTTTCAGCCCGCCAGACTTCATCAAGGTTGGCAATTTCCTTTTGCAGCGATTTGATCTCGTCGGTGATGAGTTCAAGGCGCTTGAGCGATGCCTCGTCTTTTTCTTTCTTCACCGCCTCGCGCTCAATCTGCAATTGGATCAGGCGGCGGTCAAGCTTGTCCATCACCTCGGGCTTCGAATCCATCTCGATCTTGATCTTGCTGGCTGCCTCGTCGATCAGGTCGATCGCCTTGTCCGGCAGAAAGCGGTCGGTGATGTAGCGGTGGCTCAATTCGGCTGCGGCGACGATGGCCGGGTCGGTGATTTCGACGTTGTGGTGCTTTTCGTAGCGCTCCTTGAGACCGCGCAAAATGGCAATGGTCGCCTCCACCGACGGCTCGCCGACCAGAATTTTCTGGAAACGACGTTCCAGCGCCGCGTCCTTCTCAATGTACTTGCGGTACTCGTCGAGCGTGGTGGCACCCACGCAGTGGAGTTCACCGCGCGCCAGGGCGGGTTTGAGCATGTTGCCCGCGTCCATCGCACCTTCGGCCTTGCCAGCCCCGACCATGGTGTGCAGTTCATCGATGAACACGATGGTCTGGCCTTCGTCCTTGGCCAGGTCTTTGAGCACGTTTTTCAGGCGTTCTTCGAATTCGCCGCGAAATTTGGCACCGGCCAGCAGCGATGCCATGTCCAGGCTCAGCACCCGTTTGCCCTTGAGCGACTCGGGCACCTCGCCAGCCACGATGCGCTGCGCCAGGCCTTCCACAATGGCGGTCTTGCCTACGCCGGGCTCGCCAATCAGAACCGGGTTGTTTTTGGTGCGGCGTTGCAGCACCTGAATGGCGCGGCGAATTTCATCGTCGCGGCCAATCACCGGGTCAAGCTTGCCCATGCGGGCGCGCTCGGTCAGGTCAACGCAGTATTTTTTCAGCGATTCACGCTGGTCTTCGGCATTGGCGCTGTCCACGCTCTGGCCACCGCGCACCGCTTCGATGGCGGACTCCAGGCTCTTGCGCGTCAGGCCGTTGGCCCGTGCCGCATCGCCGAGCGATCCCTTGGCATCGGCCAGTGCCAGCAACAGCAGTTCGCCAGCGACAAACTGGTCGCCGCGCTTGAGGGCTTCCTTTTCGGTCGCCTGCAGCAGCTTGCCCAGCTCCGGCCCGCCTTGCACCTGGTCCTGGCCGGTGACTTGCGGCAGCTTCTTCACCGCCGCCTCGGCCGCATTCAACAACCCCGCCACGTTCACACCGGCGCGTTGCAACAGGGCTTTTGGACCGTCGTCTTGCTTGAGCATGGCCACCAGCAGGTGGGCTGGTTCGATGTAGGCATGGTCTTTTTCCAGCGCCAGGGATTGCGCGTCAGCCAGGGCCTCCTGAAATTTGGTCGTCAGTTTTTCAATTCGCATGGCAATTTCTCCAAGTTACACCGCAACTTGTGGCAAACAGCAGGTTTTCAAGGGAAAACCCGCATGCCTGGCTGCCATGCAGTCGCTCAGGCTTGCAGGCCATTTTGAAGCCGCCTTGCTTGCATTGGCATCAACCTTGATTCCCCAGTTGAGCATACCCGAGTGGTCCAATGGCGAAGCGGCTGGGCAGGGCGAAAGCCGCAGCTCTAAACCTGCCTGCGCAAGCTTGGACGGATTGAAGTGGCCAGCCTGTGGCACGGCTGCGCCTTGCATGTCGCAAGCTGCGAGCGCCGACAACGACGCTCAGCTACTTCAGCGCATGTCGTCCTGGCAGACGAGGCAGGAGTGACGCCCCCAGTCGCGTTGCCAGTGGTTCAATCGGGTGCGCAGCGCTGTGACCCAACAGGTGAACCCATCGAAGCAAAAAAAGTAAATGCTGATATGGACTTACCGTTTGAAACAAGCGGCGAACTGAGGAGTCCAGCTTCAAGCAAGCCATTGGCAATTGAGCGCTTCCTGCTGCCAACCCGTCCTGGCCGCCACCGCTCAGGCGTTGAGTTCAAGCGCGGCGAGCTGGTTG
>DAOSLL010000157.1:0-7539 GCA_035368905.1 Rhodoferax sp. | reverse complement strand
CGTGGCGCTGCTGTCGAGATTGCCAGCCACGGATGTTGTGCGCAACATTCCGGGCTTTGACGACGACATGGCGCGCGTCATCAGCGGAACTTTTCCGCTTGCCGGCGATGACTCGGCAGTGCGTGTCATCGGCGCCTATTTTCCCAATGGTCAAGAGCCTGGCAGCGACAAGTTCGAGTACAAGTTGGCCTGGCTCAAAGGCCTGCGCGACTGGCTTCGCAGCGAGTTGCAACGCCACCCGAATCTGGTGCTGATGGGTGACTACAACATCACTTTTGACGATGCCGACGTATGGGACCCCGATGGCATGCGCGACCAGATTCACTGCACCGACGAAGAGCGTTACGAACTGCAGGCGCTGATCGCGCTGGGCTTGCACGATGCCCACCGATTGTTCCCACAGGCACCCAAAAGCTACTCTTGGTGGGACTACCGGGACTTTGCCTTCAGGCGCAACCGGGGCATGCGCATTGACCATATCCTGATCAGCCAGGCACTCAAAAGCCGCGCCAGCGCCTGCTGGATTGACAAGGCACCACGCAAAAACGAGCGCCCGAGCGACCACGCACCTGTCGTGCTGACGCTCGATGCATCTTGATGCAGCTATTTTTATAGTAGCTATCAGCGCAATCTCCACAAGGGCTGGCGGCATAAAACTCACATAACCGTGAAGCCTTCCCCCGCAGTCCCCGCCGGGCATCGCCCGGTGATGCACTACTGCCCACCGCGCATGAAGGAATCTTTCGCCCCAAAACCAGTCGATGTGCTTGTGACAAGGCCGGTGGTTCAGCAAGCTCACCACGAACGATGCCGTTATAGGATTAATGGTCATCCATCATCGGGCACGGAGTACCATCGGGTGACGGTTCTTGATGACCCGTGCGGGTAGCTTGACAGGCCGTTTTTGTCTTGGCCCGGCGACATTCCGTGAGGTTTTATGACGACGTCTCCTCGCAAGCGCTTCATCGTGTCGGCCACCGTCAGCTACGCACTGCTGGGCCTGGCCTGGATTTTTTTGTCGGATCAGTTGCTGTCGGTATTTGCCGATGTTGGCTCGGTGGTCTGGCTGTCCAGCGCCAAAGGGGTGTTTTTTGTGCTTGCCACCTCGTGCCTGTTTTTTATTGCCTTGCGCGCCGTGCCACATGACAACGCCGCCGACGGCACCGCGGTCTCTCACACCCTGGCAGTCATGCTCGACCCGGCCAGGTCAGGGCGCTGGTTGCACTACGGTTTTTCTGCAGCAATTACCCTGGCGATGCTGGCGGTGCAACAAAGCATTGTCGATGCCAACGCCGGCAGCTCCTTGCTGGTGCTTTTCATGCTACCGATTGTGCTCAGTGCCATGCTCGGTGGCCTGGGGCCAGGACTGCTGGCCACCGCGTTGTCGGCGCTGTCATCAAACTACCTGACTTTGCCGCCGCTGGGCAGCTTGCGCATCGATCACAGCCAGGATGTGTTCCAGTGGGCAGTGCTGATTGCCAGTGGCGTAGTGGTCAGCCTGCTGGCCGATCAACTCAGACGCGCGCTGGCCAAGGCCACCCTGGACCGCAGTCTGCTCAATGCGGTGGTCGGCGGAACCTCGGACGCCGTTTTTGTGAAAGACCGGCAGGGCCGCTACCTGCTGGCAAACCAGGCCACAGCCGGTTTTCTTGGCAAACCCGAAAGCGACATCGTCGGTCACGATGACACCGGTTTGATGGACAGTGGCTCGGCGCAGCAGATCGTCGCCAACGACGCCATCGTCATGGCGGGCCGACAAAGCGCCCGGCTGGAAGAAAAGGTGGTCAACCTCGACGGCAAACCGATGGTGTTTCTGGTGACCAAGGGGCCGGTGTTTGACAGTCTGGGCCAGGTGGTTGGCCTGTTTGGCATATCGCGGGACATTACCGCCCAGGTCAAGGATGACGAACAGCGCCTGTTGCTGAGTGAAACATTCAGACAGTCAGCGCAAGCCATGTTGTTTGCAGATGCCCAACTGCTGATCACATACGCCAACCCGGCCTTTTGCCGCTTGTTTGGCTATCAGCCAGACGAGTTGGCAGGCCAGTTGGTCAGTTGTCTGTGCCCGTTGACACCTGAGGCGGTAGCCGAGCAGGCCGCCGTCACGCGCAAGGTGATGGAACAAGGCAGTTGGTCAGGCAAGGTTGAGCGGCGCGCCAAGGATGGCAGCCTGATCCCGGTAGCCATCAATTCGGGGGTGGTCCGCGACGGCCAAGACCATTTGCTCGGCTTTTACGGCAGCTATGCTGACCTGCGGCCTGAACTCGAGCACGACAAGCTGCTTGGCAAACTGTCACTGGCCGAGACGCATCGCCAGGCCAGCGACGATGCCCGGCTGCGTGCCGAAGACCGGCTTGAATACCGTGAGTCAACCTTTCGCAGCATGCTTGAGAACATGTTGGGCGGCTGCCAGATTGTGGATTTTGACTGGCGCTACACCTTCATCAACCACGCCGCCGAACGGCAAAACCGCTGCGCCTCGGAAACCCTGTTGGGCCGCAGCGTGATGGAATGCTGGCCGAACTTCACCGAAACCGAGGTGTTTGCGCTGGAGCAAGCCTGCATGCGCGAGCGCAGCGTGCAATCAGGCGACCTGGCGTTTGTGTTTCCAGACGGCCAGCAAGGCTGGTACCGCGTCATTGTGCAGCCGGTGCCTGAAGGCATCGCCATTTACTCCGAGGACATCAGTGCTCAAAAGCAGTTGCAGGCGGAACTGGGTCAGTTCAACCAGCAGTTGGAAGCCGAGTTGCGACAGCGCAGCCAGGAGTACCTGGACATCTACCACCAGGCACCCTGCGGCTATCACTCGCTGGCGCCCGATGGCACCCTTTTGCGCGTCAATCAGACCGAGCTTGATCTGCTCGGCTACACCCGCGAGGAGTACCTGGGGCACCATGTGTTTGAGTTCATGACACCTGAGAGCGCACAAACAGCTCGCAGCGAGATGAGCAAATTTCTCAATAGCGGCCGGGTGCGCGATCTGGAGATTGACTTCATCACCAAGAGCGGGCAGGTCAGGCCATTTCTGGTAAGCGGCGACCTGATCCGCGACGACCAGGGCCAGCCCAAAGAGTCCAACAGCATGCTGGTGGACAACAGCGAGCGCAAGGCACGCGAGCAACAAATCAGGGACCTTAACCGCCTGCTCAACGAAGTGGTGGCGGCCCTGCCCTTTGGCCTGGTGGTGTACGACGAGCAGCGCCGCGCCGTTTTGCGCAACACCTTGTATGGCAGGTTGCTTGACTACCCGCCAGAGTTGATCGCCAAGGAGCCGTTTTACTTTGCCGATTCGGTGCACTACAACCATGCCAGGGGTGACTACCCTGGGCGCGCGTTTGACGAGGTACTGGCAGGGTTTGAGAAGTTCATGGACGAGCGCCAAAGCATCCAGTTCGAGCGCCAGCAAGCCAATGGCACCTATCTGGAGGTGCGTGGCCTGCCGATCGCCAACGGCTGGACCCTGCTGACCTATACCGACATCAGCGCCCACAAGCAAGCCGAGCAAACACTGCACGAGGCACGACAAAAGGCCGAAGCAGCCACTGATGCCAAGAGCGCTTTTCTCTCCAGCATGAGCCACGAAATCCGCACGCCGCTCAACGCCATGCTGGGCCTGGCCTACCTGCTGGAGCAGTTGGCCCTGCCCGGTGAAGCCAACGACATGGCGCACAAGATCCGGGTGGCCGGGCGTTCGCTTTTGAGCATCATCAACGACATCCTCGATTTTTCCAGGGTCGAGTCGGGCAAACTGCAGATCGAGAACCGGCCGTTTCGGCTGGGCGACGTGCTCGACAACCTGTCCACCATCATGTCGGGCAGCGCCGGTGAAAAAGACCTGGAACTCATCATTGCAGCGCCGCCTGGCAAGACCAGCCAGTTGCGGGGCGATGCCATGCGCCTGGAGCAGGTGCTGATCAACCTGGCTGGCAACGCCATCAAGTTCACCGAGCGCGGTCATGTCGAGCTGGCCGTTAGCGTGGCGGCCGAAGAGGCCGCACATGTCACGCTGCGCTTTTCTGTGCGCGACTCCGGTATTGGCATTGCACCGGACAAGCAGCAAGAGATATTTGAACTATTTTCACAAGTGGACAGCTCGATTGGTCGCCGCTTTGGCGGCACCGGCCTGGGTCTGGCAATCAGCCGCCGCCTGGTGCGCAGCATGGGCGGTGAGCTGCACGTGACCAGTGTGCCCGGCAGCGGCAGCGAGTTCTGGTTTGAACTGCGCTTTGAGCAGGAGCAGGATGCCTGGCTGGCTTCCCCCGAGATGGCCGGGCTGAAGGTGCTGGTGGCTGACGACAACCCGATTGCCCGCGAAGCGCTGTGTGGCACGGTGCAGGGCCTGGGCTGGCAGGCCACTTCGGTCGGCTCTGGCGAAGCCGCCATCGAATATCTGCAGACCCGGGCACAACACCCCGGCCCGGCCGAGGTGCTGCTGCTGGACTACAAGATGCCTGGGCTGGACGGTCTGGCCACGGCCAGGCGAATTCGCCAGGAGCTTAAGAACGACCGTGACCTGATCATCATCATGGTCACCAACTACGCCAGCCGCGAGCAGCTTAACCACACTGACAGACACCTGGCTGATGCGGTGCTGAGCAAGCCGGTTACCGGTTCAACCCTGTACAACGCGGTGGCCCGAGCCTTGCGGGTACGCCAGGGCGGTGAAACCCAGCCCGCCAGCCGCGTCAGCGCGCGGCTGCAGGGCATGCGCATTCTGGTGGTGGACGACAGCGACATCAACCGCGAGGTGGCGCAGCGCATTTTGGCCAGCGAGGGTGCCCAGGTGGTGCTGGCGAACGACGGCCAACAGGCACTGGACTGGCTGACTAAAAACCCCGCTGGGGTCGAGATTGTGCTGATGGACGTGCAGATGCCGGTGCTCAACGGCTACGATGCGACCCGCCAGATTCGGCGCAGCCCGGAACTGGTCAAGCTGCCAGTGGTGGCCTTGACCGCCGGCGTTTTCATGGAACAGCAAGAAATGGCCAGCAACGCCGGCATGAACAGCGTCATCACCAAGCCGTTTGATGTGGATGCCGCGATTGCGCTGATCATCAGGCTGACCGGGTGGCAGCCGGTGCCGCCCGCGCTAGCGGCTGAGCCCACCCTGCCCGGCATTGCCAGACCCGTGGACGACACGCAGGACTTGCCCGGACTGGCGGTTGGGGCGGCGCTGGCGCTTTGGAAAGAACCTGCCAAATACCGCCAGTTCCTGCGCAAGTTTGTCCAGATGTACGGCGATGTGATGCCCAGGCTGCGGTCGCTGGAGTCCAAAGAAGCGGCGGCGCTGGTGCACAAGTTCAAGGGACCAGCCGGCTACGTGGGCCTCAAAGAGGTGGCGGCACTGGCCGAGCAGGTGAATGGCGACCTGAAAAAAGGTCATGACCCGCAGCCCAGTCTGCAGGCGCTGCAGTTGGCCTTTGACACGGCGCTGAACTCTATCAACCGCTACGCCCCGCCAGAGGCATCTGGCGAGCCAGACCAACCAACTGGCTTTGAGCCACAGCAGTTGGCGGCACTGCTGGCGCGTCTGCTGGCGGCCTTTGACACTGACCGCCCCAGTGCCATCCGCCCGGTGCTGGCCGAGCTTCTACAAGGCCTGCCGATGACTCGCCTGCAGGCGGTGCACACGGCGGTGGAAAATTTTGATTTCCGAGGTGGCGAGGCAGCCACCCGGGCGCTGGCCCAGGCCATGGGCATCGATCTGGGAGGCTGAGATGCAGGTTGGCCCGATCCTGATCGTCGACGACGAGCCACAGAACCTGGCTGTGCTGGAGCACATCCTGTCGCCACACCATCTGCTGGTGTTCGCGCGCGATGGTGACGAGGCGCTGCTGGCCGTACAAAAGCACAGGCCGTCGCTGATCCTGCTCGACATCGAGATGCCTGGCATGAATGGCTACGCGGTCTGCCGGGCACTCAAGACCAACCCGGCCACCGAAAACATCCCGGTCATCTTCATCAGTGGCAAGTCTGCTGAAGGGGACGAGGCGACCGGTTTTGAAGTTGGCGCGGTTGACTACATCGTCAAACCGGTGTCCCCGGCGATCGTGCTGGCGCGGGTGCGCACCCATTTGTCGCTGGTGCGCGCCAGCCACCTGGAAAAGAGTTACCACGATGCCATTCACATGCTGGGCGAGGCCGGGCATTTCAATGACAACGACACCGGTGTTCACATCTGGCGCATGGCCGCTTACGCCAGCGCACTGGCACAGGCATGCGGTCTGGCACCTGAGCTGTGCCAACAGATCGAGCTGGCCGCGTCGATGCACGACACCGGCAAGATCGGCATTTCAAACGCCATCCTCAAGAAGCCCGGCAAGCTCGATGCCGCCGAATGGCTGGAGATGAAAACCCACCCCCGCATCGGGCACGACATCCTGGCCAAAAGTGACGCGCCGCTGTTTGTGCTGGCAGCGGAGATCGCGCTAAGACACCATGAGCGCTGGGATGGCACCGGTTATCCGGATGGGATGGCTGGTGCAGCCATCCCGCTGTCGGCCCGCATTGTGGCGCTGGCCGATGTATTTGACGCAATGGTGACCAAGCGGCCCTACAAGCAGCCTTGGCCGATCGATCAGGTGATGACCACCTTGCGAGACAGTGCTGGTAGCCATTTTGAGCCGCGCTTGGTGCAGGTGTTTGAATCGATCCTGCCGCGCATTCTGGCCATCAAGGCAGTCTGGGATTCAAAGGAACGCCTCGCGACGGCTACCCGGTAGCCCAGACCCTGCCGGGCCAGCGTTGATTGCCTTGATTTACTATCTTTATAGTAGCTGCTTGCGCTTGTCTATCAAGGGCTAGAAGGCGTTTTTAATCTAAACCAAGTTCCTGAATCTTGCGCGTGATGGTGTTGCGGCCAATGCCAAGCTTTTGCGCGGCCTCAATGCGCCGACCACGGGTGGCGGCGAGTGCGGCAATAATCAGACGCGACTCAAAGCGGCGTGTCAGGGAATCCCAGACATCGGTCCGGTCGGTGCTGAGCAGGGCACTGGCATCTTGCTCCAGACCACGCTCCCAGCCATGATCAGCCAGATCGGACATGGCCATGACCGGTATGACAGGTGGCAGCGGGGTGATCAGCGGGACGCTCAAAGCGGTCCCGGGCGCAATGCCTGCAGCCGCAGCAGCCACCGCTGCAGCCACCGAAACGGTCACCAAATCGGTGGCTGACTCGGCATCGCTAACAGCCACTTCAGGTGGCAAGTCTTTGGGCTCAACCATTTGCGCCGGGGCCATCACGGTGAGCCAATGGCAGATGTTTTCCAGTTGCCGCACATTGCCCGGAAAGTTGAAACGGCCCAGCCAGGCCAGTGCCGCCTCGGAAATGCGCTTGGGTTCCACCCCAAGCTGGGCGGCGCTTTGCTGCAAAAAGTGGCGGGTCAACACCGGAATGTCTTCACCACGCTCGCGCAGCGCTGGCAAGCGCAGGCGAATCACGTTGAGGCGGTGAAACAGGTCTTCGCGGAAAGCTCCTTCGGCCAGTGCCGCTTCCAGATCACGGTGGTCCTGCCGCTCCTGGCCCTTCCCGTGAGCTTC
>DAOSLL010000156.1:0-7603 GCA_035368905.1 Rhodoferax sp. | reverse complement strand
TGCATCCCAACTCCTTGGTGCAAAACGGGGAGTTATTCCCGACCACATCCTTAGCCAGTTGCACGTCGCGTCTCGCGCCTGGCCTTGCATCCCAACTCCCTGGTGCAAAACGGGGATTCATTCCTGACCACGCCTTTGGCAGCCAGGCAGAACTGCGTCAGAACAAAGTTGGCGCTGGCTTGCGACCAGCTTGATGCTGATACCAAAGGCGCAATCGGTTAGTTTGGTCTTTTTGAATCCGCAAGGCTTGTCATTGGCCACTTTGCCGCGTTCACGCTATTTCTGGCACGGCTAATGCTTATCAGGGTTGGTACATCGTTGGTAAAAGCTGTGCAAACCGTTGCACAGGCGGTGAACACGATTTTTGTTTGTCCAAACAGTCTAGACACCTATGAAAGTGAGCGAAATGAGCACCTTTGAAATCGTCCGTCGAGAGGACTTCTCTGACGTGACTTACTTGCTTGAAGTACGCCACCCGATGATGGCCAAAGCAGCCAAGCCCGGTCAATTTGTGATCGTCATGCTGGGCGAGCAGGGCGAGCGAATTCCACTGACGATTGCCGATTTTGACCGAGAGCAGGGCACCATCACGCTGGTGATCCAGGCGGTCGGCAAGACCACCCGGCAGATGCAGCAGGAATGCCAGGTTGGCACATCGCTGTATGCGCTGGTGGGACCGATGGGCATTCCCAGCCCGATCAGCCACGCCAAAAAGGTACTGTGTGTCGGTGGCGGGCTGGGTGTGGCGCCGGTTTTTCCACAGGCCCGCGCCTTCAAGGAAAAGGGCGCTTACGTCATCGGCGTGCTGGGTTTTCGCAACAAGGACCTGGTGTTCTGGGACGACCGCTTCAGTGACTATTGCGATGAACTCATCATCTGCACCGACGACGGTTCGGTTGGCATCCAGGGCCGGGTCACCGACGGCATTTTGCAGGCGATTGCCAAGCATCCTGACATTGACGAGGTGGTGGCAATTGGCCCGCCAATCATGATGCAAAGCTGTGCCGAAACCACCCGGCCTTTTAAGATCAAAACCATGGTCAGCCTCAACCCGGTGATGGTCGATGGCACCGGCATGTGTGGCGGCTGCCGGGTCAAGATTGGCGGCCAGGTCAAATTTGCCTGCGTTGACGGGCCAGACTTTGACGGCCATCTGGTCGATTTTGATGACCTGATGACGCGCCTGCGCCGCTACACCAAGGTCGAGCGCAAGGCGCTTGATCACTGGGAAAAAAGCTGCAACCTGCACAAGTCCATTATCAGCAACATGGCAGCGGCCAGCCCGGCGTAAGCAGTCTCATTCGTTCGCCTTCTTGTCACGCAGGCTATGCGTTTGGGCAGGTGTGCGTGCAGTTTCCACATTCAACGGTAGCAACCCATGGCGAAGAAAAAAACCATCCGCTCCATTCCCCAGGAGCGCACCCCGATGCGCGAGCAAAACCCCGCCGTGCGGGCCAAAAACTTTGAGGAAGTCGCCTGCGGCTATCACCCCGATGATGCGATGCGCGAGTCCGAGCGCTGCCTGATGTGCCCGGACCAGCCCTGTGTGTCGGGCTGCCCGGTTGGCATTGACATTCCCGGCTTCATCAAGAAAATCAATGAAAAAGACCTGCGCGGTGCCTACGACATCCTGACCGAAACCAGCCTGCTGCCGGCCATCTGTGGCCGCGTTTGCCCGCAGGAAAACCAGTGCGAAGGGGTTTGCACGGTGGGTGAGTCGCTTGAGCCAGTGGCGATTGGTCGGCTGGAGCGCTTTGTCGGTGATGCTGCCATCAAGGCTGGCTGGGCCAATATTCCGTACATTGAAGCCAACCGGTTCAAGGTCGGCATCGTCGGCTCCGGCCCGGCAGGCATGGCCTGCGCGGCTGACATGGCCAAGGCCGGTTGTGATGTCACGGTGTTTGAAGCCTTTCATCAGCCCGGTGGGGTGCTGAAGTACGGCATTCCCGACTTTCGACTGCCCAATACGGTAATTGATGCGGAAATTGGCAACCTGACCAAACTCGGGGTCAAGTTTGAATGCAACACCCTGGTCGGGCGCCTGTTCACGCTAGAGCAGATGGTGTCCGAGATGGATTTTGATACGGTGTTTGTCGGTGTCGGGGCTGGTTACCCGACCATGCTGGGCATCCCCGGCGATTCCCTCAACGGCGTGCTGTCGGCCAACGAATTGCTGACGCGCTGCAACCTGATGCGGGCCAAGGAATTTCCGAGTTTTGACACGCCCCAGCCAATTGGCAAACGTGTCGCGGTGGTCGGTGCTGGCAACACCGCGATGGACGCGATGCGCGTCTGCCTGCGCCTGGGTGCCGAAAAGGTCTATTGCATCTACCGCCGCTCGCGCAAGGAGGCACCGGCACGCGCCGAAGAGGTGCACCATGCCGAGCAGGAAGGGGTCGAGTACCACTGGCAAACCCATCCGGTGGCAATTCTGGACGACGGCCACGGCAATGTGCGCGGCATGCGCTGTGTGCGCATGGAACTCGGTGAGCCCGATGCATCGGGTCGGCGCCGCCCGATCGAGCTGCCCGACAGCGAATTTGACTTTGAGGCCGACTTGATTGTTTATGCCATCGGCACCAATGCGAATCCGATCATGGGTCAGACCTCGAGGATTGCGCTGAACAAATGGGGCTATATCCAGACCGATCTGGGGCTGGCCACTTCGATTGCTGGCGTGTTTGCCGGGGGCGATATCGTTACCGGTGCCGCCACGGTGATCGAGGCGATGGGGGCCGGTCGCCGGGCCGCTGCCAGCATGAAGGCCTATCTTGGCATCCGCGACAGCGCCCGACCGTTTGACAGTGGTGGCGACAAGCTGTTTGGCATCGACATCCGGGAACGCAATTTTGCGCGTGTGCGCGTGGCTTGAATGGAAATACCCAATATGACTTCGACTGACACCCTGACAAGCGCTGCGGCCAAGACCATTACGACCCTGAAAGAGCACATTGTCGAGATCATCAGCGACTCCGGCGAAGGCGCGCAGCGCTGCGGCCAGTCGCTCGGCTCGATTGCTGCCCGCATGGGCAATGGCATCTGGACCACCGAGATCATTCCAGCCGAAATCCGACCGCCCGCGCGCAGCGTGGCCGGGGCCAGCGGCAACCGGATTCGCATCGGTTCGGGCTACATTACCAATGGCGGCGACCAGACCGATCTGGTGGTGGCGTTCAACGAGCAGGTGCTGCTGGGCCGGGTGCGCGACCGCGAGCTCAAACCCGGCTGCCTGATTTTTCTCGAAAGTTCATGGCGCAAGCACACGGATTTGAATGTGTCGATGGCCTACATCCAGACCCACGACAAGCTGGTGGCGGCTGGTTACAAGGTGATCGAATTTCCGATGGAGCAGCAATGTCAGTTGCTCGGCGCTGACCCGAAGCGCGGTAAAAACATGTTTGCGCTGGGCATGCTGTGTTACCTCTACAGCTTTGAGCTGCAGATGGCGCGCGACCAGATTGCGCTGACCTTTGGTAAAAAGGCCCAAAGTGTGATTGATGCCAATGTCAAGCTGCTCGAAGCGGGGCACCAGTGGGGGGCGACGCATCTGGACTTTAACTTTTGCATTCCGGCCACACCCTCAGCGCAGCCACAGATCGTCACCAACGGCAACACCGCGCTGGCGCTTGGGGTCATGGCTTCGGGCATGGAGTTGTGTTCGATGTACCCGATCACCCCGGCCACCTCGGCCTCCCACTATTTGTCGGAAGTGTTCGAGAAAGTCGGCGGCATCGTGCACCAGGCCGAGGACGAAATTGCCGCTTGCGCGTTTGCCATTGGTGCCTCTTACGCCAGCAAATGCACCATCACCATCACCTCCGGGCCGGGTTATTCGCTCAAGCAGGAGGCGATTGGCCTGGCGGTGATGGCCGAAATTCCGCTGGTGGTGGTGAATGTGCAGCGCGGCGGCCCCAGCACCGGCCAGCCGACCAAGGTGGAGCAGGGCGATTTGATGTGCGCCATTTTTGGCAGCCATGGCGACGCGCCCAAGGTGGTGATGGCACCTGCCACCATCGAGGACTGCTTTTATTCGGTGATCACCGCACGCCGGATTGCCGAAGCCTTCAATATGGTGGTGGTGGTGCTGACCGATGCCAGCCTGTCGTCTTCACAGCAGCCGTTTAACCGGCCGCAGTTCAACGATGCCTGGCTGGCACCGCCATACGACCAAAGCCCGGTGGCTGAAGGTGCCAGAGCCTACGACTGGGACGCGACCACCGGCCTGGCGCGGCGTTTTATTCCCGGCCAGCCCGGCGGCATGCACACCGTGACCGGCCTGGCGCATGACCGCGACAGCCATGTCGCTTACGACCCCGACATCAACCAGGAAAGCCTGCGCGCGCGCAGCCTCAAACTCGCTGCCCTGCAAAAAACGCTGACGGCCCCCGAGGTGTTTGGTGAAGCTAATGGCGACCTGCTGCTGGTCGGCTGGGGCAGCACCCAGGGCGCCATCGAGGAAGCGGTTGAAACGCTGCGCGCCGAGGGTCAAAAGGTGTCTTCGATTCACCTGCGGTTCTTGCAGCCGATGCAGCCGGGCATCAAGGCCATCATGCAGCGCTTCAAGCAGGTGATGACGATCGAGATCAACTGGAGCGACAGCCCGGACGAGGCGATCATTGACGAATCGAACCGGCGTTATTCGTCGCTGGCGATCTTGCTGCGCTCGCGTTGCCTGATTGATGTGGACTGCTGGAGCGAGGTTCGCGGCCAGCCGATCAAGCCCAGCACCATCCGCCGGATTGCCCTGGCCAAACTCTCGCCCCAAGGAAAATGACCATGACCTGTTCCACTACCGACTGCCTGCTTGAGCTGTATGACGAGCAGCATGAACTGGAAGATTATCAGAGCGGCGTGCCGCGCTGGTGCACCGGCTGCGGCGACAACGCCATTCTGGCGGCGGTACAGCGCCTGTGCCGCGACGAAGGCTTGCGGCCCGAGAAAACCGTGTTTGTGTCGGGCATCGGCTGCTCCAGCCGCTTTCCGCATTACATGAAGACCTATGGCTTTCACGGCATCCATGGCCGGGCGCTGCCGGTGGCCGAAGGCATCAAGATGGTGCGGCCCGACCTGACGGTGTTTGTCAATACCGGCGACGGTGACTGCTGCAGCATTGGTGCGGCGCACTGGATTCATGCGATTCGCTACAACATGAACCTGACGGTGTTTCTGCACGACAACCAGATTTATGGCCTGACCAAGAAACAGGCCTCGCCCACGTCCCCCATCGGCACCAAGAGCAACACCACGCCGCGCGGCAGTTATCTGGATGCGCTCAACCCCTTGAGCGTCACGCTGGGGGTGGCGAATGCCTCATTTGTCGCGCAGGCGGTGGACTGGATTCCCGAGAGCCTGTTCGAGATCGTCAAGGCCGCCTACCACCACCAGGGCCTGTCGTTTGTGCGCATCTTGCAGCGCTGCCCGGAATGGCTGCCCAAGTCGCTCGACCCCTGGATGCAGGACCCCGACAAGATCGCCTTGCTGCACCACGAAAACGCACTGCATCTGAGTGCCGGTTTGAGCAAAACCTATAAAAACCAGTGGCTGCATGACCCGCTCGACATGAACCGGGCGCGCGAAATTGCCAGCAGCGAGGATGTCATTCCGGTCGGCATCCTGTACCAGAACCGGGATATTCCACGCTATGAGGAAACGCGGCAAACCGGCGTCTTGCGCACCCTCGATACGGTGCGCCAAGGCTTTGAAGCAGAGCTGGACAAGTACACGGTCTGACCATGTGGCAAGACATGACAGGCCCCATTTGCCCAGTCGGGATCGGGCGCGCTGCGTTGTGGCAAGGCACCCGTCTGGCTCGCCAGGCGGCGTGTGCGGCACCTCGCATGGCATGCCGATTGCCTGGCGCAAACCGGGGCGTTATTGCCAGCCACATCCTGAGTCAGTCCAGTCGCGAAGCTGCCGCACAGTCAAAAGCCGCGACCCGCATCAATGTGCGTTGCGAAACCCGTGATTCAATGATTTAACCAAGAGTGAGCCCAACTGATATGGACGCAGACCTGCAAACGCACATTGCTTTTTACCTGACCGGCAAAAGGCCCGACACCGGCCTGGACGCGCCAGACGGGCTTGATCTGCGCCCGGCGCTGCTGGCTGGCTACCGTGATCTGACCCAGTTGCGGTACGACTTTCCACTGGTGCTGGTCAGCGGCCAGCCCGATGGCGCATATGTCAAACCAATGTCAGGCCTCTTTGACGGCATTTTGGCCCGGGTGGCGCAAGGCACCGATGCTGAGCGAATCCACAAGCATGTGTTGCACCTGGAGCAAGCGATTCGCACCCAGGTGGCGGCTGGTGCCAGCGGCCTGTTTTCTGTGTTGTGGGACGAGGCAGCCGCAGCCTTGGGACAGGGTCAGCCGCTGCTGACTGAGAGCCTGTCGCGAGCGCGAGCCAACCGCCAAGTCGATGGCGAACTGGTCGATTGCCAGGTCAATCTGCCGGGTGACCTGATCGGCCATGCCTGGGGCCTGACGCAGGCGCAGCGCGCCGCGCAATTTGGCAAGGACATCCGGCGGCTGGTGCTCAAGTTGTCTGACATTCTGAAGGCCGATTTTGCCAATTCGGATGCCGGTAAAAGCGCCGAAAACCTCAAATCATCGTTTGGCTCCGGCCCCAAGGACAGCTTCGATTTTGAAGCCATGTCGCGCATTCTGACCCAGCCTGCACGCAAGAAAAATCTGTCGCAAAGTCGGCGCGACCGGGTCACAGGGCTGCTTGCCACGCTGCAGTCACAACAGTTTTTTGCCACCCCGGAATCCGCCGCCGGGTCGGTCTATTGCTTCGCTTTTGATACCTGCAGCGCGGCGCTGCAGGCCTACCGCGAACGCCTGCCCAAACTGATCGAATTGGCACGCGCGGTGGCCGTGGCCGAGCTGGAAGTCAAGGGTGAATACAGCGAAGCCCGGCACGACCCGGTGTTTGACGGCTTTGGTGACAATGGCTTGCAAGCCAGCGATCTGGCGTTGTTCCCTGATTACCTGGTGCGGCTCAATGTGCGCGACCTGAGCGGCCCGGAACAAAGCACTTTGATCGAGATTCTGTCGGTTGATTTGCCGGTCAAGATTCTGGTGCAGACCGACGATGTGATCGAGGAGTCGCCGCTTGGCAACGGCCACCTGGCGTTTGCCCTGCGCAGCCGGCAACTGGCCGGCATGGCGATGGGGCTTAGCGGCGTGTTTGTGCTGCAGTCACCGGCATCCAGCCTGTACCAGCTTCGCGGGCAGATCCAGCGCGGGCTCGATTTTTCCGGGCCAGCGCTGTTTTGTGTCTTCTCGGGTGCCAACGCCACCACTGGCGACCTGCCACGGTACCTGGTTGGCGCAGCGGCGCTGGAGTCGCGGGTGTTCCCGGCCTTCTGCTTTGACCCCTCGGCCGGTCGTGACTGGGCTGCACGTTTCTCGCTGGCCGGCAATCCGCAGGCTGAGCTGGACTGGCCGGTGCATGCGTTTGCCTATGAAGACGAGCAACACCAGGCGGTATCCACGCAGATGCCCTTTACCCTGATTGACTTTGTCGCCTGTGATGCGCGCTACGCCCGGCACTTTGCCCGGGTTCCAAGAGCGCACTGGAGCGCCACCCTGGCACCCGCCGG
>DAOSLL010000155.1:0-7645 GCA_035368905.1 Rhodoferax sp. | reverse complement strand
GGCCGTCAACGCCAGCGTCTCGCGCATGCCGGGGCCGCCTTTGGGGCCTTCGTAGCGGACGACCAGGATGTCGCCGGGCTGAACCTTGCCCTGGAAAAGGTACTTCATCGCGTCGCCTTCGTTGTCGAACACGCGCGCGGTGCCGGAGAACTTCATCATCGACGCGTCCACAGACCCCTGCTTGACGACCGCGCCCTCGGGGGCCATCGTTCCCTTAAGAATGGCGATGCCGCCTTCTTTGGCCACCACCCAGAAGTAGTAGAGATGCTTGTAGTTGAAAGGCGTGCTCATGATCAGTTTTTTTAGGAATTTTGATAACAAATTATCTGCTTTTAAAGAGGCTGTTTGACCTCTACAGTCAAGTCTCTCTTAACCCACTGGAGAATGCTCAATGCCAAGCACGATTGAATTCGGCGCTGCCCAAAGCAGCCAAATGCACGATGTGTCCAAGGCTTGTGTGCGCCTGGCGCTGCCCAGCCTGGCCGCATGAGCCAATCCATTCGGATTGTTTTACCCATCTACTTATCTACCCAGGAAAACCACCATGCGATCCTACCCCCGCAATAGCCCAGAAGCCGCCGCCCGCATTGTGGCGCTTGTCCTGATCTCTGATGGCCACATCAGCCGCACTGAATACGATGCACTGAACCAGCCTGATGGCGTGTCGGCTTTCGGCCTGGCACCTGAGACCATGCATGGCATCGTGCAGACGCTGTGCGAAGACATGCTGATGGCCGGCTTTGATGGCAACTCGATACTGTCCCATATTGAAGACGGTACGCTGACCCCGATGCTGGCCGAGGTGGACGAGCCGCGACTGCAAGCCGAGGTGTTGCGCGTTGCCAGGTGCGCCGTCAACGCCGATCAGCACCACGCCGAAGGCGAGACCGCAATGCTCGACGCGATCAGTCGCATCTGGCAAACCAGTCCGGTCACGCCGGTTGGTCGGGCCGATGCTTAAGTGAGCTAAAGCCGCATTGAGGACGCGCCATGATCCGGCCTGCGCCAGCACCCGAAACCAAGCCTGGCGCAGGCCGTGGGAGAGCAGCTCAGTCGGCCCGCGTCTGGCCCTGCTGGCTCAATTTGATGAAGATGCCCCAGGCGACCAGCAAGGCGGCCGCTGCGAAAGCGATGTATGCAGCGTCCGAAATCCTGGCAGGGTCTTCATGCATCAGCTTGAAGATCGCCACCAGTGACTCGATTGCCAGCGAAACCACCACCACCACCAGAAAGCGCGAGAGCACACGGTGCGCGCGCGCTGCAGCGGTTAGTCGGGTTGTGTGGTCGAACTCCTCTTCGACGATGGTCTGGGCCAGTTCCATGGCCGCCATCGCAATGGTCAGCATGGCAATGCAGTCAAGGATCAAGTCAAAGCGGTTGGTCAATTTCAGCGCCTCGTTGGGCTGCACGGCACGCCAGAGATCGATGCCCGAGAAGGCAATCAAGGTGACGGCGCAGCCGGCAAACAAGATGACGATGGCGGCAAAACCCATCGCGAAAAACCGCTCGGAGAACTTGATGACTGACATGGCTGATTGGTTGAAGTTGCATGCGACCAACGGGCACCCGGCGCCCGCTTTCAGACTGCGAACGCTAACACATTTACACCACAGGAAGCCCAACCCACGAACACCTCACAGCAACGCCCGCTGGTCCTGATCACCGGTGCCAGCGGCAACCTCGGGCAGTCTCTTGCACGCGCGCTCAGCGGCAGCTACCGCGTGGTCGGGCTGGACCGCCAGGCTCAGGACGGACGGTTTCCGATCCTGCAGGCAGATTTTTCTTCACCATCCTCCATCGACCTGGCGCCGCCTTGGCCTGGACCCGGCCACTGCAGTCCATCGGCCATATCAGTCGCTCGCTCACGCTCGGGTTTGCCATCGCCGAGATCTGACCGATGGTCAGGTTTTTAAGGAATTTTGATAAGAATTTATCTGCTTTTCAAGAAGCGCTTTGCCCCTTATCGTTGGGTCTTCCTTAACCCACTGGAGAAAACTCAATGCAGATCACCTTTGAATCCCGCGATGCCGATGGCAGTCAACTGCGCGATGTGGCGGTGGAGCGGGTGCGCTTTGCACTGCGCCGCCTGACGGCCTGGGTGCCGCAGGCCAAGGTGCAGTTCTCGGATGTCAACGGCCCGCGCGGTGGTGTTGACAAGCGCTGCCAGGTCGAACTCAGGTCCGACAGCGTCGGCACGGTGGTCATCGCCTCGCTGGCACGCGACTGGCGCACCGCGCTGGACCGCTCGCTGGCCCGTGCCACACGAGTTTTGACGCGCAGCTTGCAGCGCATTCAAAAACCGGCGCGTGGTCGCACCGCAAGACTGGCCCTTGACAGTTAACCCTGGACACTTCAGAAAAGGAAAATCCATCATGAACCTCACCCATTCACCGCAGTCGCCTGGCAACTCGAGCCAATACCCGCTGGTGCTGCCAGCCGAAGCGTCCGCAGCCTCGCATTCAACCGATGCTCGGCGGGTCCTGCGCAACACCTACGCGCTGCTGGCCATGACCCTGCTATGGAGCGCCGGAGTGGCGGTGGCCACGCTCGCGCTGCAACTGCCCGCGCCCGGACTGATGCTGACGCTGGTGGGTTATTTTGGCCTGCTGTACGCCGTCTTCAAGCTGCAAAACAGCGGCTGGGCGCTGCCTGCCGTGTTTGCCATGACCGGCTTCATGGGCTACACGCTGGGGCCACTGTTGACGCATTCGCTGGCGCTGCCCGGCGGTGCACAAACCGTTACCCTGGCGCTGGCTGCCACCGGTGCCACCTTTCTGGCGTTGTCGGGCTATGTGCTGTTGACCCGGCGCGACTTCAGCTTCATGGGCGGCTTTCTGTTTGTCGGCATGGTGATTGCGCTGATTGCGGGCATTGCCGCCATGGTGTTTCAACTGTCGGCACTGGGTCTGGCGGTATCGGCCATGGTGGCTTTGCTGTCGGCCGGCCTGATTCTGTTTGAGACCAGCCGCATCGTCAACGGCGGCGAGACCAATTACGTGATGGCCACGGTCAGCCTGTATGTCTCGGTATTCAACCTGTTTACCAGTCTGCTGAGCCTGTTTGGCCTGGGCGGACCCGGCGACTAAGCCACGACTGGCGCAAAGGAGAAGACCATGAAATGCCCGACCTGCCCCGACATCACCCTGGTTATGGCTGATCGCCAGGGGATCGAAATTGACTACTGCCCCGCGTGCCGGGGTATCTGGCTGGACCGGGGTGAACTCGACAAGCTGCTGGAGCGTTCGGCCAGTGCCGCAGTACCCGCCATGTCAGCGCCCATGTCAGCAGCGCAAGGCCGCCACCGCCCCGACTTTGAGGACTCGGGCTACCGTGACGCCCAGCGTTACCAGCGCGACCGCAAGAAGTCGTGGTTGAACGAGATTTTTGATTGAACCAGAATTGGCCGCAGTGCAAAGTTGCTTCGGTGTCGCCCCTCAATCTCGCCACTGATCGCATGCCGTCAACCCGTGGACAGCCGGTGCGGCCGACTCGGCCATCCATCCCCAACGGCCTCAAGGCCAAAAAACAAATATGCGCAAATATCCCCAAAACAGCCCGCAAGCCGCTGCCCGCATTGTGGCCCTGACCCTTGTTGCCGATGGCGATGTGGGCCAGGCTGAACTGGCCCTGCTTGATGAACTGGTGGTGCACCAGCAGCTTGGCCTGACACGCCGGGCCTTGCACGTCGTCATCGACAGATTTTGCGAGGACCTGCTTTCGAGCAAGCAACTGGCCTGGGCAGAGGCCTGTCCGGTGGACGAATACACCCTGGCGAGCTTGATGGGCGAGATCGACAACCCCGCCTTGCGCCGCAAGGTGCTGGACCTGTGCGCCAGGCTTGCCATGGTTGACGACCATGTGGCAGAGGGCGAGTCCATGGTTCTGAGTGCTGCGCTGGCGCATTGGGGTCTGCACGACCAGATGCTGACCGCTTCGATGTACCCAAAATAGGGTCACGCACGCGCTGGCGGTTCAGGCAGACCAGCGCGTCACCGCTGCCGTTCATTCTTTGGGCGGTTCAGAGGGCCTGGTTCAAATGCAGCCAAATCTCATTGCGCCGCGTGCATCACGGTGCATTTGTATGCCGGGCTGCGGCATCACGAGATGTGTCATGGCGCCTGCCTTGTCGGCAGAAGACTGCACTTGCAGCTTTGCGCTCACCTTGGCGATAGGCCTTGCTTCGGGATGATGACGCTGCCAATGACGTGGATGAAACCGTTGTCGGCGACGATGTCAGCTTGCACCACATAGGCATTGTTGACCTTCACAGCGCCTGTGGTGGTTACTGTCAGGTCAGACCCTTGAACTGCCTTGACTTTGCCTGCCTTGCCACGGGCAGCCATGCCTTTGGCTGCGACCAGATGGCAGGTCAGCACGCTGGTGAGTTTGGCTTTGTCTTTGAGCAGCGCGTCCAGATCAGCTTTGGGAACTTTGGCAAATGCTTCGTTTCTGTGGGGGCGAAAACGCCAACAAGCCCGCAGCCGTCAATGCCGTGGTGAGGGTTTTAGAGTTGCCCGCGCTCCCGCGTTGGCGATTTGCGGATGCCGACAGGTCAAGTTAGCCGGTGTTGCGAACACCCCCGGCAATCGCGTTGACCGACAAAAACAGTTGGCCCAGCAGCTTGCTGGCACCATCGCTGGTGCTATCGCTGATGCCATCGTTGTGCTGCTCCTGCCGCCATTGCCGCAGCAAGTCAATCTGTTGCCGATGCAAGGCCGCCAGCGGTGCCTGGCGCAGTTGCAAGGCGGCAAGCTGTGTCGGTCGCCGCTGCGCGATGGGCTGCTGGAACAGAAGTTGCAAGAGCCTGGCGGTCAAGTCAAATTCCGCATCAATCTGAGCCAGAAAACGCTCCCGAACTTCAACCTGTTCAACCAGTTCTGCATACGCATGCATGACGCCAAGGTCGGCCTGCAACACCGCCAGTTCAATGTTCATGAAGACATAGCGCAGCAGCGCAAACCGATTCAAATCGGCACACAGCAGGGCAAAAAGCTGTGGCTCCGATTGCTGCAACTGGTGCAACGCGGTGCCAGCGCCATACCAGCTTGGCAGCAGGTAGCGTGACTGGTTCCAGCTAAACACCCAGGGAATGGCACGCAAGTCCGCCAGCGTGCGGCGCCCGGTGCGCCGCGCCGGGCGTGAGCCAATCCGGAGTTGCTCCATCACATCAATCGGCGTGGCCTGGGCAAAAAAGTCCATGAAGCCATCGCCCGTGATCAGTTGCTGGTACTTGTTCATGCTGGAGGCAACCAGCATATCCATGATCCTGGACTGCTCCGGTGCCGATTGGGGTTGTTCTGATGCGCGCAGCGTCATGCCAAACACTCCGGCCAGTTGCAACTCCAGGTGGTAGGTGGCGGTCAGCAGGTTTGAATACTTCTGCGAGATGGTCTCGCCCTGTTCGGTCATGCGAAATGTTCCGCGCAGCGAACCATGCGGCAAGCCTTCCAGAAACCGGAAAGTCGGGCCGGCACCGCGCCCGATGGAGCCACCACGCCCGTGAAAGAAGCACAAATCAACACCGTGCTGATCGCCGACTTGCGTGAGTTCGCGTTGCGCCCGGTACAGCGCGCCCTGGCTTGCCAGAATGCCGCCGTCCTTGCAACTGTCGCTGTAGCCGACCATCACCTGCTGCTGTGGTTTGCCGCCACTGGCTGTGTTACTTGGACTTGCAGCGCGCAGTGTGCTGGCGGTGATCGGATGCGCCAAAAACGGATGCAAAATTTTGGCCGCCCCAAGCAGATCGTCAATGGTTTCAAACAGCGGCACCACCCGCAGCAGGCAGCGACAGCCGCTGCTCTCATACACCAGCAGCCCGGCTTCGCGCGCCAGCAAATAAACCGTCAGCAAGTCAGAGCAGCTTCGGGTCATGCTGACAATCAGCGAGCCAATGCCATCGGCACCATACGCCTGGATATGCGTGGCCAGCACGCGGTAGCAGTCCAGTACCGCATCGGCCTCGGTGCCAACGCGCAGTCCAGGCAGTAAAAAGGGCCGGGGCGAAGCCAGTTCAGCCACCAGAAAGGTCAGGCGGTTTTCTTCTGGCCAATTGGCAAAGTCAGTGTCTTGCAGACCGGCACCGGCCAGCATTTGCCCCACCGCGCGGTCATGGAAAGCACTGTTTTGCCGGACATCAAGCACCGCCAGATGAAAGCCGATGGTTTCGACCAGTCGCCTGACGTTGAACACCTCCATGTCGGCCAGACGGTGTGCGCCGACCTCGCGCAGCGACTGGTCGAGCAGGGCCAGATCAGCCGACAGCTCCGCCGGTGTGTGATAGCCGCCGGTCGCGTCGTGCAGCGTCACCGCGTGATCGCGCACCACCGCCAACGGCAGGCTGGCAATCATCAAATTGAGCGCTTGCCGCCAGGGCTCAATCGGGTTGCGCGCCAGCGCCTGTGCACCGGTGACAGCCAGGCGGTCCGCCCGTTCGCCGAGCCACTGCCGCAGGCCAGGCGGCACCGGCTGCAGTTGATCAGACAGACTGAGCTTGGCTGCCAGATCGACCAGCCGACGCAGGATGACGGCCAGGGCATTGAGGCGCAAATCCTGCAAAGATTCGGCGGTGACCTCAGCAGTGACAAGGCCATGGCCGTCCCGGTCGCCACCCACCCAGGTGCCAAAGCCGAGTTTTGGAAACTGGCTTTTCTGCAAGGTGTCAAGCGAAAAGCCCTGGTTCAGCCAGGCAGCTTTCAAGCGGTTGTCCAGAATGGGCAGAGTTTCAGGGAACACATTTTTCAGGTAATGGATGACGTTCCTGCGCTCGGAGCGCAGTTCCGGCTTTTCCAGATAGATGTTGCCGGTGCGCCAGAGCAGTTCGAGCAATTCCTTGATCTCATCGCGGTTTTGCTGTCGCTCCGTCGGGGTCAGGATCGGGTTTTCTTTTTTGACCAGCAGCAGGTAAATGGCGCGGTGCTTGACGATCACTGACGTGCGCTTGGCCTCGGTCGGGTGGGCCGTCAACACCGGCTCGACATGCACCGCAGCCAGACCGGCGGCGATGGTGCTTTCGTCGTAACCCTCGGCTTTGAGGCGCATCAGCGTATTGCCCCAAAGCCCGCGCTCGTAGGCCGGGCTGTTGGCCGTCTCCATCGTGCGGCGAAGCTGAACCGCCGCGTTTTCTTCAACCATGCCCAGCAACTGAAAGGCAATCGAGTGAAGCTGACAGGCTTGTTCAACCGACACCGGTTGCACCGCAGGCGCAGCATCAGTGCGCCACGGAATGTTGGTGGCCACATCGTGCTCGCCGAGTTCAAGCAGAACTTCGTGCAAACAGGTCAGCAGAAATTGCAGGTCTTGGTTGATTTTGTCCTGTAGCAAAGCGCTGACATCGGTCATGGCGTTTTCTCCTCTTTTGGGTTGGGGGGGCGTGAAAGAAAGTGGGGAATGTCATCGCTCAAACTGGCCAAAGAGTCGATTTATGGCGACGGCAGGCATGCTGTCGGCTGCTTCATGCTTACATGTCAAATCAGCCTCCAGACCTTTACCTATATGCGCTGTCAGCTATATTTTACGTAGCTTGCAAAGTCATTCTTGTGGGGCGTTCAGGTAGCGCGACTGCACCGCCTGCACGGCTTTGTCAATCACCAGGTCGAGTTCAGGGCCGGATTTCAGCGCGGTTTGCAAGTCGTGCAGCCGGCCATCC
>DAOSLL010000154.1:0-7712 GCA_035368905.1 Rhodoferax sp. | reverse complement strand
AAACCCGAACATAAGAGGAACAAAAATGATCACTGAACGCCCCAAGCTAACTCTCAAAAAATCGGCAATTGCACCCGCAGTCACCCCAGTGCCGGTGCCAAAGCCCGCCGCAGTGCCAGCCAAAGCCCCTGAGTCCTCAAAAAAGCTCAAACCAATCCCGAACGCAGAAAAAGAACTCAAAAAGCAGGAAAACATCCAACACGAAGCCGAGCTGTCAGCGCGCAAGAGAGAACAAATCGAAAAACTTACACCGATAGTCGGAGCGTATTTCGCAAGCAAGCCAATCATGGCAGAAATCATCGAAATCGACTCTGTTGCCTGCCTGAAGCCGCTGGCCGTTGGCATCCATAAAACCATTATTGCAACCCTGCAAGCGCAGCCAGAGTTTCAAGATTGCTCTCGAACCACACTCCACCAGATGCTCGCAAAAGTACTCAACGGCCATACCTCGCGCCCAGAGTACCTGGCGGGTGTTTTGAAATTTGCGCAGCGCTACGGCATCAATGGCGAGTCCAATGGCGAGGTCACAGAAAAGCACAAAGCAGATGCCTCCAAGCGCACTTGCAGCGTTTTGCCATTCGGCTCAAGCGACTAATGACACTGGTTGCCCCCAATCTCTGTGGTTATGCTGTGGATAAGGTGGTGCACAAGATGCCAAAACGTGAGCAGCCATGGGTTTTCCCCATGGTGCTCAAAAATAAGGCAGCTTTTAAGCCGTGGAGGAACCTTGGTTGCTCAAGTCCCGACAGGTCGACTGCAGCTTCAAACCGCCCTTAACGTGCTTTGGAGTGCTAAGCCGGAAACCGCGAAATCTTAGGATATCAGGTGCCCGAAATGGGATGATCTCGGTTTTGATGCAAATAGTAACGGGAAGAAAGAAGGGTTAACCCTCGAATTTCCAACTTAACCGTTATCCTCACATTCCGGTGCCACTTTTAATTGGCAAATCTATGGATGCAAAGCAAATGCATCCCCTATCTGTCGTGCCCGTTTGACCTTGTCGGTGTGCAGGCAGACGGAAGTAGTGGCAAACGACGCAGCATGGTGCAAATTCTCGCGCACGGTGGTCAATGCACCACGCGCTAACGCGTGAGTGGCATGTGTGTGGCGCGCATCCAATGTGGGCTGGCCCTTCGCAGCTTTTCCGTCGTGGCAGGTGCGTCCTTCTCAATGGCAGTCGCCACAGTGGACCAGGCGCTGGTACAGCACCACCTGATTGAGGACCGACGAACAAATGTTTCCCCGTTAACGCTTGCGACAAATTCCGCCCTTTGGGCTTGGACCCCTTAAATACCAGTTCCAGTTGCCAGCTTATTGTCGTCAGGTACGCAACTCACTCAGCAATTCAGGGTGACCATCGAGCAAGCGAAAGAGATTGATCACAGCAGCAACCGGCTTTGCCTGGCCTCGCTCATACCTTGAAAAAGCATTTTTGCCACCACCAGCCAGTCGAGCTGCCTCCAGTTGACTGAGTTTGAGCTTCTTGCGAATCCTGGCCAAATCAGCCACTTCTGCAGCGTCCACCTGATTGCGAAAAGCTAACCAGGCCGATTCTTCGTCTTGATCGAACTCTACAAATCCATCTGCGCAATGGTCACAAAATGCCCCGCGTGACTCAGATTTGAAAATCTTGCCCTTGTACGCCTGCTCAACTAACTTCACGCCATCGTGCAGTGTGCCCGCGCCACACAGGTGGCAGGGCTGATCATTCCATTTGCTTGCCATGTCACAACTCCTTGAATGAAACAACAAAATACTCGCTCGCCCGTTGGAACTTGATGTAGAGCGACAGATCGCCCCATTGCCCGTGATACACGTCTTGCCAGACTCGATAATCCGCATGAGTGGTCATGCTCTTAAAGAAGTGCTTGCGGGTCAAACTTTGCACAACTGCCAAGGCATCCATCTGGCCCATCCCAGAATCACGAATACCTGTCCTGGCCGAAATGGTCAAATTCATATCCGCCACCGACTGCATCTGAGCCAGTATGTCAGCCAGTGAATAGCTCGGTGTATTTTTTTCCATTGGCTAGATTATCCCCTTAAAGGGGTTGTTAGCCCAACCCCGCCAAAACCTGAGAAGTGCGCAGATGGGGTGCCGCAACTTTCTGGGAGTCTGGGCTTGGGAGCATTCAGACGCTCTACCCTGCCCCCGTTGCAAAGCAGGGTCAACTCTGCTTGTGCCGACGCCCTGCCATTGCCTGATTAGCCGCCGAAAAACCGCCCTGCCCTGCCCTCTCTGAATCAATCCGTTCCAAATGCGTCATGATTATCCTTATAATCATGACGCAAGATTAATTGTATTAATTCGGTTGTTAGGAAATCACCCACGTCCATTTGCATAAAAACGTTCCCAGGTTTTTCATAAAAGTGTCCCTGCCTGAACAAGGGTGGGCCAAGCAGGATGAATTGCCTACGAGGGGCAAGACGGGTGGCCGTGTAGATCGTGGCGCTAGAGGTTGCCTGCAAATAGCGCTCAACAGCTTCTTTTCGCTTAAGAAGCAGAGCTAGGTCAGTTGGGGACATCGCACCAGCGTCTGGTCTTGGCCAGTTTTCGAGCGAGAAGTCTTCCCGGTCGGTGACACCCTTGAGGTTTCTGCCGATCAACACATCCTTGAACATGACAAGTTTCGGTTGTGGGAACTCATCCGGTGGATGTGACAGAGAATTCGTTCAGGTCGTGTACGTTTTCATGAAAAATTCCACTTTGGGAACGTTAAGATGCAAATTAACTTTGCACAATTCTTGGCCCTATTTTGGAAAAATTCAACTAAATCAAGGTTCAGCCCGAACGATGCTGGGAACGTTTTTATGAAAATGAACGACCCACGTCCATTCACACAATTGTGTACCTATCTGTCACACGATTTTGACCCTGCGTAGCCGGCGAATTTCGCCCGAGCAAGAGGTCTGAACATGCCCTGGATGATTTGCTTGGCAGGAGCTCTGAGCAAATGCCAATGAGTGCGTCTTTGACCATAGCAAATGCGCACCGATTGGTAATCGGTCGATGTGGGAATTCCGTTTAATTCAAGTACGGTCTTAGTTGAAACTCCAACTGAGGTACGACTTTGTGTGAAAAAACGTCACACCATTTTGTGACCAGATTTTTGAGCGTTCAACAAAATCAACCACTTAACGAGGCACGTCCAGGCACATTTGTGTGAATGAACGAACCACGCCCATTCATAAAATTATGACCCTGCGCAACTAGGGCAGTTTTTTGGGAAAACTCAACCAAATCAAGCTTCACCCCAAGCGGTTTTAGGAATGTCTTTTTGAAAATGAACCACCCCTATTTCCAGGAAACCTTCGCATGACGGCAATTGCCCCGGATGGCCGGGATTCGTTTGAGCCCCTGTTTCATTCGCGGCCAGCGCGCAAGAGCGGGCGGCCCCTGGGCTCGCGAGCGCAGGTGGTGCAGGATGCGCGCAGCCTGGGTATTCACCACTTTGCCTTCCTGCGCTGCAGTCTGCTGGGACTGGACCTGCGCGAGGCCTTTGATCGCTACCTGGCCTGGAGTGAGACCAGCTCTGATCTGCGCTACATCCACAACCGTCGTGAGGGCTTGCTCAAGCACGTCATCGATGCCGCTCGCCACCTCGATGCCACCCTGCCAGAGTCCTCCAAAATCACCCCCTTGATCGACCTCCTGCGCAGTGATGCAACGCTCAAACCAGCGGTCGTGTTGCCCAGCCTGCAAGACTGGGTGCAGGAGCAAGGGTTTGATCCAGATGCCTGGAGTGAAGCCGACTTGCTCATTGAGTACAAAGCGCACTTTGGCCTGGATATGGGCGCGTTCCTTGAATCAGCCAGCAGCTTGAAGGACCCGGCCGGTGAGCGGGTGCATGCGCTCAACCACTTGGCCATGCTGCTGTCGGTGGCACCCGCTGCAACTGACCGGCTCGAATCCTGGTTTGCCAGGCCGGTGACCAAATGCCTGCGCAACGTGGGACTGCTGAGCTTGGGCGACCTGGTGCGCTTTGTCAATGTCTATGGCTACCGCTGGCATGCCCGGATCAAAGGCTTTGGCGTACAACGCGCGGACCAAGTGGTGGCCTGGCTGCAGATGCAAGCCGAGCATCTGAACATGGGTATTGCTCAGAGCACTCTTGAACCCAAATCGAGGCGACTTTTACGCCAAAACGCGCAGGGTCAACTGGTAGCTGCGCGGGTGATCTCAGGTTTGGGGCAGTTTGGTCAGGGCAGCCTGGTGCAGATGAGTCTGGAGCGCATCCAGGGTTCAGCGGTACTCTCGGGCAGCAGTGGTGAGTTTCGCAGCCACATGGCCAACACGTTGGGCGCAAGCAATGATTTTGAGGCGGTCAACGCCTGGCTTGCGTATTACGCAGAAAAGCCCTCCACCCAGCGCTCCTACAGAAAAGAGATTGAGCGTTTTTTGCTGTGGTGCACGCAGCAGCTCAACAAGCCCCTGTCCTCGGTTACATCGCCGGACTGCCTGAAGTACCGGGAGTTTCTGGCTGCGGTGCCGGCAACCTTTATCCAGTCAGCACCGGTTCAAAGAACTGATCCATCGTGGCGAGCCTTCAGGGGGCAGCCCTCGGCGGCCTCCCAGAAGCAGGCGTTGGTCATCATCCAGACCATGTTTGGTGCGCTGTGTGATGCCGGTTATCTGGTGGCCAACCCGATGCGGGCCTTGATGAAAAGCTTTGATCTGCCAGCGAGCAAGGTCGATATCCGCAGATCATTTACCGAGGCCGAGTGGGCTCATGTCCTGCGGTGTTTGCAAGATATCCCGGCAGGCCCTGAGCGCGCCCGGTTGCAATGCATTCTGGAGTTGTTGGTGAGTTCAGGCATTCGTCTGGACGAGCTGGCAAAAGCGCGTCACAGCCATCTGCGCAAGGAGAGCTTGCCCGACTTGCCGCAAACCTGGGTCCTTACCGTGACAGGCAAGCGCGCCAAGACCCGTGAAGTACCACTCAATGATGAGGTAGTCCTGCTGCTCGCGGCCCATGGCAAGGAGTTCATGAAAGACGATGTTGACTGCACCGATGCGGACAATTTGCCGCTGATCCGCACCCTGCACCCCTCAGTGGCGCAGTGGGGCATGTCTGAGAGCGGTGCGCTGGTGAGCACTGCTGTTTCTGGAAAGCCCGGCAGTGCTTTGTCTGGTGCTGGCATTTATGCCGTACTCAAACGCTTCTTTGCGATGGCATCCAAGCGGGCGGAGCAAGCCGGACTTGATGCGTTGCGCTTTGAGAAGGCGAGCACGCATTGGATGCGCCACACCTTTGTGCGACAGGCGCTCGTCGATGGGGTGCCGATCGAAGTGGTGTCTGAATTGGCAGGGCATGCCTCGATTGACACGACATCCATTTATTCCACGCAGGAACTCGCCAGGAAGATCAGGGCGATCAAGGTAATGAAGCGCAGGGTTGCGGCCTGGGCTTCATCGCGTTGATGCACTTGCCAACGCAGTTCATCGCCTGCCCGATCTCACCCTTGGCGGGTGACACTCAATGCGTCGGTCAACGACACGAGATCGCTCGCTGCGCTGGGATGCCGACTATCACCTTCGGCAACTCAGGCACAGTGATCACCTGCAGTGGAAAAATCAGCCGAATTGACCGATTTAAACGCCCTCCAAGCGATTTTTACACCCCCAAGCACCCTGCCCTTTGCCTGGTCAGCTTTGAGAGCATACGGAGCGTTCTGATAGGTCGGTTTTAGGAGCGGTTGTGCGAAGAATGAGCTCAATGGCGTGCTTTGGGCTGCGAGGTCAGATCAACAAGGTCAAGCGGCCATTTGGCGCGCACCTGCTGAGCATCGGTGAAGACTCGAACTTCAGACCCGTGCCAAGAGTCATCACAGCTTGGAGCATGGCGATGCTGGCACGACGGAACATCGGCATACGGAGGAGGAATTTGGCAAGCTGGTATCAGAGCGGGAAAGGCTTGGCGATCAATTGGCCCCGGCGTCAATCTGAGGCAAGTGGCTGTTGATGCCACATTTTCACATTATGGAAATACTTCTTGTTTAGTGAAATCTGGAGGGACGGATCATATCTGACCTTGTACGGATATGGCCCGAGGTGATAGTCGCCCTACCAGTTATCGAATAGGTCCTCGCAGAAACAATTGCGCGATAAATAGCTGCCGTTGCTTGCGCAGGTTGAGCGGCAAGTAGTAAATGTCACGATTCACTAAACTGACCGCTGGCTGGATCGATGGTCTGACATCATTTGCGCTGATCTGCGCCGTCATGCTCGCTCTCAGTCATCTTGGTTAGCAGATCGCCGTCGGCGGTCCCGGAGATCACGCCTGGCCCTTGATTGCGACAATCACAAGTCCTGTACTCGTTGATCAAAAGCATATCTATTGGAGGTATCTGGTACAGCAGCCTGCCCGGCGTTGGCAAAACCGAAGCGCAACGCATCAAAAGCCACTTGGCTATGCTGCTGCCGCAGATGCTTGCAGGGTAAAAACGACGTTTGCTTTGGTCACCAATCACGGACTGTTCGCCCTTAGTAGAGCAGTGGACTTGCCTGAACCGATGACCCATTTGCCCCGCCCCGCCCTACCCGCTGTGGCAGATTCGATGCGAATGGCCAGCGGCGACCATGAGGCCATCGATTCCTGGATTGGCGCACGCGCAGGGTCTGAGCTCATCGCCACGGTGTATCGGCGTGAGGCGATGGGTCTGTTGCTCTGGCTGCAATACGAATGCCAGGGCTAAGCGCTCACCCAAATGAATTTTGATGACTGCGGCAACTTCCTGGCGTTATTGCAGAATATCCTGCGCCAGTGGATTTCGCGCATCCATACCCCACCGGGTGCGCCGGGTTGGGCACCTTTTGGAAGTCCTTTGAGTCGCAAGAGTCAGGCGCAAGCGATTGTGATCGTCGAATCGCTGTTTACCTGACTACAGGCGGCACGCTACCTACCGGCCAATCCATGGCTATTGGTAAACCGCAAGACCGGCGATGATGCCAATGAGAAGATACTCGACAGCAAAGCCTTCAGTGAAGCCGTCATGCTGTAAGTCCTGAAGTTCATTGACGCGCAAGCGCCCTGCCCTGCGTGCGCGCATCCGCTTCATTTTGCGTTTCATCGAGTCAGTGGGGCTACGCTCGGCTGAGTTGCTCAACGCCACATTAGAGGACTTGCGGCTTGAATCCGAAGGCTGGGTGATGCAGGTTCATGGCAAAGGTGCCAAAAATCGCATTGCCGCCGTGCCTCGTCAGGCATTCGATGCACTGCAACAATATCTGGCCTTTCGAGGTGTTGGCCCGGTGCAAAGCGCACCACCCAAGGCACCGCTACTGGCCAGCACCCTCGATCCGATGGAGTCCATTGGCTGCCAGGCGCTGTACGAACAGGTCAAGGGTCGGCTGTACAAGGCGATTGCTGCCAGCGCCCTGCCCTTCAACATTCGCATGAAACGCTCCGGCGCATCGACACACTGGTTGCGTCACACCTATGGCACCGGTTCGATTGCCCGAGAAGTACCGCTGGATGTGATTCAGGCGCAAATCGGGCATGGCAGTATCCAGACCACCACGGCCATTTTTGGGCGTGCACCCATTCGGAGACGGGTGGATGAATTTGGTAAGGCGTTTGGTTGAAGCTGCTCAGTTGATGGCGGCTAAACAGACAAAAATCTATCCGATTCTGGTGAGTTTAGGCGCTATGCGCATCAATCTTGCCAACATGTTGTCTATCTTTGCCAACAGTCTCGGGCAGCAGGCATCC
>DAOSLL010000153.1:0-7732 GCA_035368905.1 Rhodoferax sp. | reverse complement strand
GACCCGCTCAAACCTGAGGATGCGACCTTGCAGCACATCGGGCGCCTGACTGCCACCGCGCCAAGCAATTGTGTTGCCCAGGCTGGCAACGAGATGTTCCTGAACCATCTGTGCTGGCGGATAGAGCCACAGGTGATAGTGGTACTGGCGCAACTGACGCAGGCTGGCCTGTTCGGTGAAGATGATCGGGCGCTCGGCATACAGGCTGTCGGCGCGGAAAGTCTGCACCGCAAATGCAGCGGGCAGCTTATGCGCCACGGGCGGCAGGTTGACTGGTTGCAGACGGTAGAAATGGTCGGTTGGTGCCGGTGGCAGGTTGCCGCAGGCCACCAGCAGCAGGCACAAGCCCAGCAGGCAAAAGCCCAGCAGGGTGAAGCGTATCTGGTTGATTGCTCGGCTCATTGGGCGGCTCCTGAGGCAGCATCGGTTGGCGGACGGCTCTGGATCAGCGCACCTGGATTGTGCCGAAGATGGCGTGAAAATTCATTGAGGTTGCGCCCGGTGGCTTCAAGCTGGTAGAGCGCCGCGTCAATTCTGCGCAGCGAGTCCTTCAGGTTGTTGCCGCTGCTGTTGACGATGCCGCGTGAATCCTTGACCAGCCCTTCGACCTCGGTGCGCACTCCCAAAAGATCGGTTGACAGCTTGAGCACGTTGACAGACGCGCCGTCGCCATTGGCCAGCATGCGGTTCCAGTGCCTGACGTTGTCTTCGCTGAACAAGGCATTGATGCTGCCAGCGCTGCGGTTGATGCGCTCCAGGGTCGAGCGCATGTCGGCCATCGCCGGTGTCATGTTCTGGTTAAGCTGGGCCAGCAGCGGCTTGATGCTGGTTTCGGTCAACCGGCCAAGATCGGCTGCCAGCGTACCGATTGACTCCATCATGCTCGGGTTGCTGCTGCCGGGAATGTCACCGCCTGCTGCCAGAATGTGCTGGTCATTGCCCTCCTTGATCTCGACCAGCGGTGCGCTGAGCATGCCTGGCGTGGCGATGACGGCGCGGCTGTCAACCGGAATCCGCACCGGCCGACGCATGTTGAGCGTCACGCGATAAGCGGTGTGCTGGTTGCGCAGCACCGGATCGACCTCGGCCACGTTGCCAACCTCAAAGCCCTCGTAGGTCACCACCGTGCCCTGCTTGATGCCGGTCACGTTGGGGAAATGGGTGAAGTAAATGTCGCCCTTGGCGCGGTGTCCGGTAATCCGGTACAGCGCGTACAGCAGCACGGCGGCCATCAGCAGCACAAAGCTGCCGACCAGCAGGTAATTGACGTTGTCGCGCTTCATCGTGTGGTCATCCTGAAAGCCTCATGGTCAGAAAATCTCGCGGGTCAGCCGTTCCAGGTACTCGTCGGGGTTGATGACTTCGTTTCTCGGCGTGCGGTTGAGCAGGGACTGGATGCGCTCATTGTCGCTGGCGCGCACTGCTGCTGTCGTGTCTGACATCAAAATGCGCCCCTGATCGAGCACCGTGATGCGGTCAGCGATCTTGAAGGCGCTGTCCAGCTCGTGCGTGACCACCACAATCGTCATGTTCATCGCATCGCGCAGCAGCAAGATCAGCTCGTCGAGTTCGGCTGATACCACCGGATCAAGCCCGGCTGAAGGCTCGTCAAAAAACAGCAGGCGCGGGTCCATCACAATCGCGCGGGCCAGCGCTGCGCGCTTGATCATGCCGCCCGATAGTTCGGCGGGCATCAGGTTCTCAAAGCCGGCCAGATTGACCACTTCGAGCTTCATGCGGCTCATGATGCGGATGGTGTTGTCGTCGAGCCGGGTATGTTCGCGCAGCGGCAGCTCGACGTTTTCACCAACCGTCATCGAATTGAACAGCGCCCCGCCCTGAAAGGCCACGCCCATGTTCTTGCGCAGGTCGTACATCTCGTCGGCGCTGAGCTTGGTGATGTCCCGGCCCAGCAGCTTGATGCTGCCCGAGGTCGGCTGATGCAGGCCAAGCAGATGGCGCAGCAGTGTGCTTTTGCCAGAACCGCTGCCGCCCATGATGACCATGATCTCGCCCTGGCGCGCCTGAAAGCTGATGCCATGGAGAATCTTGCGCGCACCGTAATGGGTCACCAGGTCCGTCACGTCAATGGCCAGTTCAGGCGACTGCATTCAGCGGCTCATCAAAAAAGTGAAAACCATGTCGGCCAGGATGATGCCAATGCAGCCGAGCACCACCGAGCGGGTGGTCGCCTGCCCCACGCCTTCAGCTCCGGCGCTCACGTTAAAACCGTTGGCAGCACCAATCAGGGTGATGATCACGGCAAAAATGAAGCTTTTCAGCACCCCGTGCAGCACGTCTTCGGCGATCAGCACTTCAAAGCTGCGCTGGAAAAAAATGTCGATCGGCAAGCTCAGTTCGCCAGCGCAATACAGCGCCCCGCCAAACAGCGCGATCAGGTCCGACAGGATGGTCAGCGCCGGCAAGGTCAGCAGCATGGCCGCCAGCAAGGGAGCCACCAGATAGCGCACCGGGTTGATGCCGATCACCCGCAGCGCGTCGATTTCCTGTGAAATCTGCATGGTGCCGATGCGCGCGGCAATGGCCGAACCGGAGCGCCCGGCAACGAAGATGCCGGTAATCAAAGGCGCAAATTCACGTGTCACCGACAGCGAAATGCCCAGCACCACCTGACCTTCCGCGCCAAAAGTGCGCAGCGTGTAAATGCCCTGAATGGCCAGCATCATGCCAACCGCCAGTGAAGCCAGCGAGACAATCGGAATGGCGTTGACACCGACACCAACCGCCTCCTTGAAGATCGCGCCCAGGCGCACCGGCTGGCGGCGCAAGCGCCCGAACATCAGCCAGTAACAGGCCTCAACCAGCAGCGCCGCGTGGTAGCCGACCTCGCGCACCGCCAGCAAGCTGCGCTGGCCGACGCTTGCAACCAGTGAGCGCAGCGGATCAAACACCCGCCCGACGCTCCGGCAGCGTGGCATGCATCGGAAACACCTTGTCAAGTCGGGCCAGCTTGAGCACCTTCATTGCCGACGGCGCTACCGCGACCAGGCCAAATTCAAGGCCGTGTTTTTTTGCCGTCTGATAGCCCTCGACCAGACTCGCCACGCCCGAGCTGTCCATATAGGCAACCGCCGACAGATCGACCAGCAGCGCCATCTTTTGCTTGAGGCAATCCAGAATGGCCTCGCGCGCCCTGGGCGAGGAATGCAGGTCAACATCGCCGCCAAGGCGCACAAGCTGGTACGGTGGCCAGTCTTCGATCTGAATTTCCACTTGGTTTTCCTCAATAAATGCGCTTGGTCAATTGCAGGCAGTTGGTGAAACCTTGCGGTGCCAGTTGGTAGCCCACCTGGTCCATCAGCTCGCGCATGAACAGCACGCCCAGCCCGCCAGGGCGAAGCTCGTCGAGTGCCCTCGGGCACAAATCCGCGTCTGTTGCGAGCACGCCATTATCGAGCAACTGTGCCTGCAAAACCCCGTCAGCGATGCCCAGGCGCAGGGTGAAATGCTGCCCGTCGGCAAACTGGTAACCATGCTGGATGACATTCATGCAGGCCTCATTGACGGCCAGCACACACT
Organism: Rhodoferax sp.; assembly: GCA_035368905.1. Classification (GTDB taxonomy): domain Bacteria; phylum Pseudomonadota; class Gammaproteobacteria; order Burkholderiales; family Burkholderiaceae_C; genus Rhodoferax. The sequence goes on along the minus strand of DAOSLL010000153.1, from coordinate 4,192 downwards.
GCTCGGCGCACTCCTCGCCACAACCGGCCTGCTGGCAGGCTTCGCGCAGCGCCGCGCGCACCGCCGCCAGTGCCCGGCTGCTGGCCGCAAAGGTCTGATCGAGCAGCGCCTGCATCAGCCGATCACCAGCATGGTCAGATCGTCATGCAGGCGCATGCCGGGGCGAACCAGCGCTGCGGCAACACGCGCCAGTTGCTCTGCCGGTGCCAGCGCCGCGTGCTGGTCAAGCAAGGTTTGCAGCCCTGGCAGCCCCAGCATCTGGTTGCCGTGGGTGCGCCCTTCGGTAACGCCGTCGGTAAAGATGAACAGTCGGCCGCCACCGAGTTGCGCACGCTGCCTGGTGTATTGCACGCCCGGCAGGATGCCAAGCGGCAGCGACGAATCCTCCAGCTCGCAATAGGTGCCGTCCAGGCTGCGAAGCAGCGGCGGCTGATGCCCGGCGTTGGCAAACACCACTTCACCACTGGCCGGGTCAAACACGCCTGCTGCCATCGTGACGAACATGCCGTGGCTGGCGGTTTCGACAATTTCGTCGTTCAGCATGGCCAGCAAGTCAGCAGAGTCACGCACCGTCTTGCCCAGGCAGCGAAACAGGCTGATGGTCTTGGCCATCAGCATTGCCGCATTCATGCCCTTGCCCGAAACGTCGCCCAGCCCCCAGACGATGCGCCCGTCGGGCAATGGGAAAAAATCGTAAAAGTCGCCAGAAACTTCCATCGCCGACAAATTCAAGCCCTGCACCGGAAAGTCAGCGGCTGGCTGATCTGGCAACAGACTGCGCTGGATTTCGCGCGCCAGATCGAGTTCGCGCCGCATGCGCTCCTGCTCAACCAGCGCCTCGGTCATTCTGGCGTTGTGCACAGCCAGCGAAACCATGCCCGCCAGCACTTGCAGAAACTGCTTGTCGTCCAGATCAAAAAGCCCGTCGCCACGGCGCTTGTTGATGACCTCCAGCGTGCCCAGCATGCGCCCCTTGACCACCAGCGGCGCGCACAAAATCGAGCGGGTGGTAAAGCCGGTGCTTTCATCGACGACCGAACTGAAGTCGGGGTCGGCGGACACGTCGCGCACCATCTGCACGCAATTGCCAGTCAGCGCGCGCCCAATGATGCCCTGATTGTGGGCAATGCTCATGCCGACGATGGAGACCGGTCCGGCACAAGCCAGGCAGGTCAACCGCTCGCCCGAGGCATCGAGCAAAAAAATCGAAGCCGCCTCGGTGTCCATGTAGGCCATGATCTGCTCAACGGCATTATTCAGTGTTTCACCCATCGCCGGGGCTCCGACAAAGTCCTGGCTGATGGCCAGCAGCAACGCCATGTCACTCGTCAGCCGTTGATTGGCATGTCTGTCAACGGGTAGTTTGGCGTGTTCGATGGTCACAACGAGTAGCTCCGGTAAACGTGAAAGATCGTGCCGTCAGGTGGCCAGGGCGCAAGCCGACGGAATTCATCCAATTGAATTCAGTCGCGCCTGACTTGCCTTTCGCCACACACTGGCTGTGTACTGCTGCCAGACAGGAATTAGTGGCAAGTGTTGCCTTGCCATCATTCGGGCTGGTTTTGATTCCACCACAGTTTGCCAGACTGTCTGGTGAAAAATTGCGCTTGGTGTCGGGTCTGCGCGCGGGAACAGTCAGGCCATCGGCCTGGGCGCATTAACGCGCTTTGATTGGGGTTTGACGAACAGGTCAAACGCAACTGGGAGCGCTTTTCGACAGACTTTCTTGTTCAGATCAACGTCGTTTAGAAGGCGGCGGTGGTCACGAATTGCGAGCCACCATCGCCGGATGCACGCAAGCGCGGGCCAACGCCGACGCTACAGCGGCCCCTGGAACGGATCAGCGCGCTGCCCAAGGAGCAGCAGAAGATCGTGCTGTAGGTGCTTGATTCGGTGTTGCAGCAGGCGCATTGAACGGGGCGTTGGCAGCGGTCAAAAACAGAAGCCACCGAAACCCACAGCTTTGGATTTAATCTGAGCCTGGCCCCTTTTGCTCTCAGGTGTTCACCCAGCGGGTAGCGGACCAGGCGACCACTGGTGTCAAACACCCGGTCGTGGGCCAGCGGGCCGCTGCTCATGGCCCAGTTCCAACGCTTGAGCGGCCCCATCGGGGCGTATTGCAGATCGGTCATCAGGGCGACGGCCCCGGCGACGGCATTCTGGGCCAGCCCCAGGCTGCTGGGCAGGCCGTTGGCGTAGCTGATGCTCAGCGTACGCCCGGAGGGGTAGATCAGGCGGGTGAACTGGCCTGCGGCGTTGTAGATGTAGCTGGTGTAGTGAACCACGGCTTGCGCATTGGCGCTGGCATCGGGGTTGAGGACCTGGCGGGTTTGGGTCAGGTGGGTACGGCTGAACTGGCTGGCACTGCAACGTCGAGATGCATGTCTTCGGGGTCGGCGGGAGTTCAGTGATGCAGGCGGCATTTTCATGTCAAACTGGGCTTTAGCCCTTGTGAATCGTGCGCTGGTAGCTATCTATTTTGAAGTAAATGTGATGTCAATTTCCTAATCCGAGCCTGACCCATTTTCCACTGGGAGCGACCGAGAATCGCCAGGCGTTGCAATTGATTGATGCCTGCATTGAGCGCGACCAGCTCAGGAGCAAGGTGCAGGGCTGATCTGCTTGAAACGCAACACCCTCGCGGACATGCGCCGCCTGTGATCCCCAGTTCTCTGCAGCGAAGGGTTGGCACGTGGTTTTTTTGTTTAGATTGAGAGAGAGGAAATCGGGCGTTGGTGCCGATGGGTGTGCGGTGGATGCCACCGATTTACCCCGATCTAGGCCGTCTTGCACATCTATTCCAACGACTTTGCTATCGCTCGATTGTGTACACGCAAACCCAGAGCACAACGGCAGCAAAGGCCAGCAACTGGCCCAACTTGCACAGCTTGCGCCCTTCTTTGCTGTAACGATCTACATCAAAACACCACCACAACGACCACCCGATAGCCTTGTCAATTTGATCGGCTTCACGCAAATGCTTTATCGCGGACAAGCCAAGTACCGCACACCAGATTCCTAGCGCCGTTGCCAAGGCACCTAGAACGGCAGGAATGATTGTCATGGCGACCCCCCTTGGTTTCGTAGCGCCTTCAAACGATGGCGTCAAAGGATTCAATCTGAGCCTGGCCCCTTTTCTCCCAGAGGACAACCCCAAGTAAAGTGCCACGTCGGCAGGGTGACCACGGGTGTGGCCACTTCAAGAGGCGATCATCCTGGGTTCACTGATCAAGCTGGCTATTAACTCGTCAGCCGCAGCAGTCGTGGACGCGTCTCCAAAAAAGTAGACCACACCATCTTGAAGGGCAAGACGTTGCCCACTTGACGATGCTTCAGACACAAGATGGATGTGCCATGTGAAGAGCAGCGCGAAGTAAATCAGCAGAACCAGCGTTGATTGCCGCGCGCTTCCGTCCAGCAAGAACGTGTGCTGCGCGGCTATGTCCCACGAGTGCTGTCCCTTCAAAACAAGGTTCTCGAAGACGGCGACCTCGTCGTCCATCGGCGATGTCGAGTTATCAATCTGCAACAAGGTCCAACTACCCGAACTGATCCAACTCGCAAGTCGGTGCGCGGCGACGTACAACTCAAGTGCGCTGGTAGGTGCCGCAAATGACCTATGTGTAGCTTTCGAAGGTGACCGGACGGTGAGTTCGTTCCAGTCGCCGATCTTCAAATCCAAGGTCAGCAGAAGTTGCTCTGCCCGAATTCGATCAATAACTTCCATCGCACCCTCAACAATTAAGACGGACCTGGGCCAGAGAGATACCCACCAGGACCGTTCGGATAAATGATCGTACAAAGTGGGCAGAGCAAAGGGGCCAATCCTGGAATACGCGGCAGAGGGATCTTGTGGGCTTCACCTGCGTCGATTGGCTTGCCATCCAGGCCGTACCGTTGCCAACCCTTTTGGCCCGGCTGATTCGTCTTCCAGTAGCCCTTGTTACCGGGCGGCCCCCCATTTGCCTCATCGGGAACGAACTGACACTGAGCGCGTCCTCCACCGCCATCTGGCTTGGTGCCCAAAAACTGCCCCGACCGATTCGCATCATGAGGAGTCCAGGGACCGCCAGGGACAACACCATTCGGGTTCGGGATCATAACTAAACCCTCTGGATCGACATAACTCAGCGGATTCCCCCCCACATACCCATAAGTATCAATCCCCCCCGCCAACCCAATCGGATCACTC
>DAOSLL010000152.1:0-7789 GCA_035368905.1 Rhodoferax sp. | reverse complement strand
CGAAAACGTTCACAGCGTTCCGCACGAAAAGGGGTGGTCTGAAGTGCGAAATGACATTGATGTAGCGGCGCACAACGAGCAGCAATTTTTGAACGCATTGGCTAACGTCTACTTCCGCGATTGAAGCGACCATGAATGGGTAAGTAGTCCGCACCACGCGGCTAAGAGTGGCAGACTCGGTTGTCGACACCGAGTCAGCTATGCGGTCTTAGATGGATCCGACGGAACCCTCAAGCGATACAGAGTCGTGGAGCGATTTGACGCTGAAGTGCATGAGGAGACAATCATTCATACGGAGTCACTGTTGGCCACACCGTCGCGATGGCCTACCGAACTGCGGTGGCGAGTGAAGGATTCCGTTTTGACCAACGGAACAGGTGCTGGATACATCCGTGACGACTAAACGCATTCGAGTAGTACAGGTGGCTATTGGCGTGAATCCTCTGGCCACTGGGGAGACAGCTTTGGGCACGTAAAAGCCCACCACACGCGGCGGCTTCTCGGCCACAGAAATTGTGAAATTGGACCTCCAGATACCGGGCACTCGTGACCGACTCCTGACAGCCTGTAGCCGGCATTGGCCTGGAAATCGGGTTGTCCATGGCATCACTGACAGGAACAGACCCGTATGCATAGCTATACATAAGTGTCTTCAGCCGGTATTGATCTGGAAAACCGTCGGCACAACCATCACCGTCAAGAACAGACCCAAACCCGACGTACACCAGGCCAGCATGAACCCCAACGAAAAGTCAGAAGCTGACCTTCGATTTCGCCGCAAGCAGACTTTCGTTTTTGACACCCGAATCTCAGGAGCGGTCATTCAGCGGCAAAAATCATCATTTCAAACTGGCGGTCGGCACTGCAGCGGGATCTGCTGGTCGCCGGACAAGATGAAGTTGAACCATTTTCTGGAAAGCGGTCATAGCCCGTGCCGGTCCAATTTTGCTATTTGGCTATCGCAAAAACTCCGAAGCAGGCATTCGCGGGCGACAATCAGTTTTTTGTCCGTGCCGGTCGGCACTGCGGCGGGAGCGGTAGCCCACGGACGGCAGGTAATTCAATACATAGAATAGCTTTTTTTACAGCTTGATCGCAAAACCCAGCAGTTCTTCCATTTCCCGAACGTTTACCGTCTGCGACACACTGATACGATCATCTAGGCCCATGGCTTCAATTTGTTTTTGAGCACGCTCACTGCGTGACGTCACTAGCTGCTTGAAGGGTTGACGTGGTAAAAATTCGCGTTGCCTAACAAATTGGGTTTTATCAATTTCGGTAATCAAGCCATTCAGCTTGGCACCCATGCAATCCAAATATTCTTGATAGCCTTTATTACCCAACATGTCCTGGCTATCCACCACCAAAATATGTTGATAGATTAAAAACGGGGCTTGCTGACTTTGCAGTGGTAAAAACGCTTGCACACGAATCTGAAAGCTGCCCTCACTACCTGTGGTGCTCAGAATTAGATGCTGCCGTAAATCGATTTCGTATCGAATATTGACATCAGACAGTTTGTTTTGCTGATTCGGCTGTATTGTCACTGGCAAATTAAAGGTGCCGGTCGATTGCTGCTGGGTTAGAACCTGGTTCTCAATTTTCCAGATAATTGGCATCAGCTGAAAAGTAAAGTTGGGAATAAATTCAATTTTAAAATCCCTGACTTCACTCCACACCTGAATAGGCTCACTGGTTTTTTTTGCGCAAGAAATAAATAGTGGGTTAAATTCAACCGGTGCAGTGGTGATGGTTTTTAACAAAGTTAGGCTGGGGGTTACTTTTAATACCGAGCGCAAATTAATATCAAGCGTTGCTTGATAAGACGGTGTCAGGCAAGGATTATCCGGCGAGTCGGTGCGCAGCGATTGGTTTTGATTAAAGCTCAGCATGATTGAGCGTCGATTCTGCAACAGCTGCGCAATTAAATCGCGTCCCAGTATTTCTTTTTTATAAATAAACACACTGCCACTGCAATCTGTGGACTCATCAATATATTCTGCCAACTCAATCAGCGCACTTGCCAATGCACCAACAATCGGCACAGGTTTAATCAATCCTTCACTCGCACCCGCAATAGAACGCTTCAACGCTTCCTCGCTGGCTTGATCTGCAATTTTTTTAATCAAAAACTGTCCGCCTTTACTTGCCAGTTTGGTGCTGAATTGGCTGCCACCACCGCCACCCCCAAAAAACGGCAAGCCCTCATTCACACCAATCAACCAGACAGTGACCAAATTACCTTCATCGACATTAAAAACTTTTGTTTGCCATGAAGCACGATCAACAGGAGGGAAAGTGTCCAAACTAATGGTTTGCCCCGCTTTAACCGGATAATTGTCCACAACATCCGGCTCTGGGTATTTGCGACCACTGATCATCACATCTGGACTTTGAAAAGCGACCTCTACCGCAAAATACAAACGAAAACCGTCCTCCATTCCCCAAGGCGCACTTGGACTGGATACGGTTTGATGACAAGTAATACTGCGTGGCGTGAAATCAATATTCATGAATGTGATTCCTGATGAGATGTTTGCCGAATGTCTGCGAACTCGGCTGTAACATATCTTAATTTAATTAAAACCCAACTGGTGCGGCGCTTATCGGAGCGCCCGCCTGATCGAGTAATTAAGTTAGATGGCTTTTCTACCAAACGATCCGAGGCATATTTATGCAATACCTTCCGCAAGGGCACGCGCCTGAATGTCCATAAGGTCGGGAGTATATAAACGGAAATCAACCACATGAAGGCAAGTATGTCAGGGTTAGGAGGCACCCAAACGCGCATGGACTCAGACTAGAACCTGCGCATCGGCCGGGCGAGAACAATCGTCGCGTCGGGATCGATCGCTACCACCGACCCGTCCGGGAGCGGCCTGGACGTGCTCTGCGCGTCGACCAAGCCGAGCACCTCGGTGTTCGCCGGTTCGAGGCCAAACCCATCACGCAGTTCCATGACGCCATCTTCCTGCATCACTCGCACCACCCCATCGGCGCCCCGCCCGGCCGCCCGGATCGGTGCCTTCGTCACCCGTTTGAAGTCGATTTTGTTGGCCTCATCCAAAACGACGAACAGCCCGCGTGCCCCCCAAATGACAAGCCCAAGAGTTGACCGCAGCACACCGTCGATCCCGGTGAACGACTTCACCAGATCGAGCAACGGCCCCTTGGCTGAGGAAGTGTTGTAACGCAACACGGTCGCGCCGTCGGTTGTGAGTGCGACAACGGCATTGCCGTGACGCATGACCGAAAGGCCCTGGGCCGCTAGCTTGGAAGACGCGGTAGGAAGCAGCCACCGTTGCCGCAGGCTTGCGCCTGCAGGGGAGTGCTCAAGGTCATTGGTGAGGGACAGTTCGGCTTGCTCGTCGGTCACGGCGTCGAGGAACATCTCGCCGGTCGCGTCGGTGGTCCGCTGGACGATGACCTGGCCGTCATCGATGTCGTCGCCGTGAACGGTACGAAGTTCGAAGCTGACGCCTTCCGGAATGGACTTGAATGTCACCATCCACTGGCGCAACGGCCTGAAGCCGAAATCGTACGGCGGTGGGTCGACCCTCCACTTCATGGGCATTCGGGGCGCCCATTCGCGAAATCCCCAATGCTTGCACGCGATCTGCTGCAACTCGACCTCAAACTGATTGGACTTCGGTACGTCGGTCGGGGCCGCAATCTCGTAGCGGCGCAGTCCGGCGCTGGTGTGCAGAATCAACACGACAGGTTTCCCAACAATCTCGCTGCCCTTGCCAACCACCGTCACGATCTGCTGGTTCGTCGGTCGCAGTGCGGCGACACTCCAGCCAGTTATCGTCGTCGGCGAGAAGCTCGTCGTTGGGAACATGGTCACCGGCATCAACTTCGGGTATCCGGTGCCCGGCGGGTTATCTGGTAGCTGCGCCTGGTCGGTCACGTAAATTGGTTGCACGTCGACGCTGGCCGACCACAGGCCAGACCGGCAATCGACCGACCCGATCCAGCCGGAGGGCAGCGTTCCTCAGTCTGGTGTGAAAGTCGTATGGTGGAGCGCTGGTACGACGACGAACGTGCCGCCGGCAAAGACCAGCCCGCTGGAGCGGACTTCGGCAACGTCGACCTGACCGGGGAATTGGGGTAACTCAACGGCTCCGACAAATGCGATCACGTCATCGTCACCGCTCGGCTCGCGTTGGAAGTCGCTGCCCAGCGGCGCGTTCGCTGTTTCGTCGGACACCTTACCGGCGACGAAGGCAGAGACGGCGATCAAACTTCCGACAAACAGCGCTATCACACCGACACCGCTGAAGAGGGGCGAGGCGAAGACTACCAGCGGTGCGATACCAGCCCAGCACCGGAACGAATCCCAATCGGACGTGTCGGACTCGACAACAACACGCAGCCCGAGCCGACCGTGTGGAAACTTCGGCCGTTGCGGGGTGAGGTCAGGGCTGAAGGTAAGGCGAGTGGACAACGCCACCGAGATGTCGACCGCGCCTAAGAGTCCGGGGCAGGCGTCGAGCTTCTCGATGCCGACATCGGCGCTTGCACCCCACACACCTTGCTCGTCCTGTTTCCACACCACCGTCAGCGGGTCCTCGATGACGGTTCCCGGTGGCATCTTTGCCAATCCCGTCGTGAGTTGTTCCCGGAGCATGTCGACGAGCAGTCCATCGGAGATGCGCACCCCCCACGCCATACCGAGATCGGCGATGCTGTTCAGCGGTTGAGCGAGCACGTCGTCGGTGATCGAGGTGCAAAAGCGGATGGTGACGACGTCGTCGCGCCACAGCAGCGCCGCGCTTGCGATGCTGGCTGCCCCGACGCGCGGTACGGTGAATCGCTGGCGGCCGATCTCAGAGGGACGGCTGAAGACATCACCGCGCCCGTTTGCATCGATGCGCACGAAGTGGCCGGTCAGCAGGCCCGAGCGATCGACGCTCCACCGAACCCAGGCTGTTGCATTGGTTGTGCTGGGTGCGGCTGCGGGGTTGGCGAGCAACTCGGCAGCGCTGAGGTGGTGGATTCGAACCGGCGCCTGGACAATGACGGTGCCCGCAACGACGGGAACGCCCGACACGGTCGAAACGAGTAGGCCCGGCGACCACTCGAAGCGGGTGATCAGCCGGTCTGAACCGATGCTGCTCACCGTTGCGACTGGTATCGGTCCCGCTGAACAGATCAGCTGCGTCAGCGTTCCAAACTGGAAGCCATTGAACTCAACGTCGAGAGATGACATCTTGGTCCTGGAAGGTTGAAATGAGGGTATTCACGATGTTTCCTTTAATCGGCAATGTGGTGAGACTGGTAATACAGCGCATTCTTGGATGTATTACGGTTCGACGCAAATTAAACAAAAAGGGAATCATATTGCATGGCGATCGGTGATTTGACTGACTGCGGATAGATGCTATAGCCCACTAGACCAAGCACCTGAATGACCGCTCCCCACAATCGGGTGTCAAAGCGAAGATCTGCTTCCGGTGAAATCGAAGGGCTGCTTTCGCCTTTCGGATAGTTGTTTGGCAATTTTGTTGAATGACCGGTGATGGCCTTCTGGAGCCTTTCGAGTGAAAACGGGGTAATTTTCGGGTCGGCTGACTTCAACAGGCTGATTCCTGTCGTTCATGTGGCCTATTTGGCAGTCAAGTACGCCAGCGCCAGGAGTTAGTCGCCAATGGCTGCTTTGCGAAATGCTATGTGTAGCAGAACTCTATGATGAAAACGATTAGGATCGTTGCACATTCCAGTTCATTTGTTGGAACCCGCCGTTTTGGTATGGCCTGTAAAAACCTGAGGTCTCTTTGACCATTTTTGAAGGTAAAAATGCAATCTGATCTCGCCGAATCAAATAACATCCAAAAGCTAATCTCCCAAATTGGAGTAGGTCTAGACCAGTTTTTGAAATTTGATCACCCAGATGCCATACGTCCAGACGCGAATTGGCGGGAATACCTGGACGTTTCTTTGCCTCAACACGGTGTAGGTATTGATCAAGTCGTAAAAGACTTGTTAAAACAGGTCATTCCCAACGGATCATCGATACCAAAGCCGGGCTTCACTTCTTTCATCACAACCGGCGCCACAACTGCATCAGTGTTGGCCAGCACGGCGGCTAGCATAGCGTCACCCCAACGCTACGGGATTACGGCGTTCAATCTTCTGGAAGACGTGTCACTGCGCTGGTTGGCATCTATGTGTCAGATTGGACACATGCAGGGTGTGTACAGCAGCGGTGGTTCTGTGGCTAACCTGCTTGCATTGGGTGCTGCCAGGCAGCATGCATTTGAAAAATTGGGGCATGACGCTGGTGCCAATGGTGTTACAAAGCCAGTCCACATTTACGCAAGCGCCGAGTCGCATCACACGATTCAACGATCTGCCGGTGTCCTTGGAATCGGACGGCGGGCCATACAAAGCATCGCTTGTGACAGCCAAGGCCGAATGCGGGTGGATGCGTTGCGTGCTGCTATCGAAAAAGACAGGAACTCCGGAATAGTACAGATGGCCATTGTTGCTTGCGCTGGCACCACCAATACTGGCGCGATTGATCCGCTACATGAAATTGGTGATATCGCAAAGGAAAACGGGATTTGGTTTCACGTTGACGGCGCTTATGGCCTGCCAGGAATTTTGGATGAACGTATCCGTCATCTATATGACGGTCTGGAGATGGCGGACTCTGTGATTGTGGACCCACACAAATGGTTGGGCGCTGCTGTGGGCGTCGCGGCCACTTTCGTGCGTGATCGTCAGTTGTTATACCGGGCATTTACCCAAGAGCCTGCTGATTACCTGGAAGGCGCGATAGAGCAGACAACAGATTCAGCACCAAAAATTGAGCACTCGCTCGATGACTTTGGTGTGCCTTACTACGATTTCGGTGTTGAATTGAGCTCCCCATGTCGGGGTGTGGTCGTGTGGGCCATGATCCGTGAGATCGGCGTTGAAGGAATGACCCAACGGATGATGCGTCATAACGACATGGCCACCTTTATCGCCAAAGCGGCCAAGGAACATCCCAATCTTGAACTTCTACTTGAGCCAACTCTGTCAATTTGCTGCTTTCGATATGTAGCTCCAGGTGTTGCCGACCTGGATGCTTTTAACCGGCAGTTGCACCGCCGGTTGATTCGAGAAAATCAAAACATGCCGAGCACTACTTTGGTAAACGGGAAACTAGCATTGCGCCCTTGTTTTGTTGGAGCGCGAACCAGCCATGAGCATGCGCAATCACTATTGAATGATGTTCTGCGCATCGGCCAAGAGTTGGCCCCCAACTTGGCATAGATGGGTTGACACTCTTGACTGACCGCTTTGGAGCGAGCAGTTGTAACGTGCCAATGACAGAAATTGGCCTTTCTGGAGCCATCCCCTGTCAAAATCCGAATGACTCCGGTCGCTGCAGTGCCGACCGCCACTGGCAAAACCCGATCTTGCCCTTCGAATGGCTGCTTTCGAGTGTTGAAGAAGGGCCAATGACGAAATTGGACCGGCACCGCCCATGACCGCTTTGGATAAATCAATGAGATTCCAGGGCTGACCGCGACCGTCCGCAACCGCTGCATTGGAGCCAGTGGCAGCGCCGCCTTTTATGACCGCATAGGGTGCGTAACCTGACCGTGATTGCCCCCTCAATCTGCGTCAACCATTCCGAAACGATCTGTTCCTTACCGCCTGCCAACCAAATTGATCCGGTCGGACGTGTGTTTTATCGCAGCCCATAGCGGCCTTGAACGTACCCTTGTTTTTGTGACAATCACGAGTAACCATCCCCCGGCAAAGCCGGGGGCTTTAAGAATTGTGAGCCGCTAAA
>DAOSLL010000151.1:0-7847 GCA_035368905.1 Rhodoferax sp. | reverse complement strand
ACGTCTCGCTGCCAGAGGAACTGCAAAAGATTCTGGACCAAAAGATTGGCATGGGAATGATTGGCAACGACATGGGCAAGTTCATGCAGTACCAGACCGCACAGGCGATTCCGAAGTTTGCTGAAGGCGGGGGTGGCGGCGGCAGCGGTATTGCCGGTGATGCGATGGGCCTGGGCGCAGGCGTCGCGCTGGGCCAGGTGCTGGCGCAGAATCTGGCTGCTGGTTTGCAGCCCCAGGCGGCACCGGCAGCAGCGGCTGGCGCGGCTCCGGTGGGCATGAAGGCCGAAGATGTGATGGCGACTTTGGAAAAGCTCGGTGAACTCAAGTCCAAAGGCATCCTGACGCAAGACGAGTTTGATGCCAAAAAGGCCGAATTGCTGAAGAAGCTGGTTTAGCAACGTCGGCTTGCAGCCAACTTTGTGCTGACGGGTTCCGATGGCTAGCACTGCCACCCAACGCGCCTACCGGGCTCCCTGCCCTGGGTGCGGCGCACCGGTTGAATTTGCCAGTGCCCAGTCCACCCATGCGGTCTGCGGCTTTTGCCAGAGCGCGGTGGTGCGACAGGGCGAGACACTGGCGCGCATCGGCAAGATGGCCGAGCTGTTCGACGACCACAGCCCGCTGCAGTTGCAAGCCAGCGGCATCTGGCACGGCCAGGCCTTCACACTGGTCGGGCGACTGCAATACAAGTACGCCGAGGGCACCTGGACCGAGTGGTACGCGGTGCTGGCAGATGGCAGCAGCGCCTATCTGAGCGAGGACAACGGCGCGTACGTGATGGCGGTCGCTCAAAACCTGTCGAGCGAGCTGCCACCAGCCGCGCGTTTTCGCCTGGGTGCCAGCACCGCCATCAACGGCCAGACCTTCAGCGTGGCCTCCAATCAGCAGGTGTTGCTGCTGTCTGCGCAGGGCGAGCTGCCACACCTGCCGACGCTGGGTCAACCGTTTGACATGGTCGAGCTGCGCAGCCAGGGACAGGTCACTGCGCAAAAGGCCGCTGCATCCGCCGTGCCGCCAGGCGCGGATGGCAGCAGCATGATTGGCAGCAATCTCGGGCCTGCAGCGGACGCAGCGACCGGCACAGGGCAATCCGGTGGCCGGGTGCTGAGCATTGACTACAGCACCCGGCCGCCCACCGTCACGCTGGGTGAACCGGTTGAACTGGAGGCGCTCAAGCTGACCGGCTTGCGCGATGAATCGGTCAAGACCGAGGCTGCTCGCCAGTTCAATTGCCCCAACTGCGGTGCCCCGGTGGCAGTGACCCTGGCCAGCAGCCAGAGTGTCACCTGCGGTTCCTGCAACAGCCTGATTGATGTGTCGGGCGGCATCGGCGGCGAACTCAAGCACGCCTTGCAGGATGAACCGGTGCAAGCCTTGATTGCCCTGGGCAGCATCGGGCAGTTGCAGGGGGTGGCCTGGCAGGTGGTGGGTTTCCAGCACCGCATGGGCACTGACCCGAGCGATCCCGACGAACAGTTTGGCTGGGAAGAGTATTTGCTCTATAACCAGAAGCGCGGTTTTAGCTTTTTGGTCGATTCGACCGAGGGCTGGAGCCTGGTCAAGCCCGCCACTGGTGCGCCGGTGCTGAGTGCCAACGGCCAGACCGCCACTTATCTGGGCACCCGTTACCAGCTCAAGGAAAGCTACGCTGCTGAAACCAGCTACGCGCTCGGCGAGTTTTACTGGCAGGTAACGCGCGGCCAGAAAACCAGCAACCGCGACTTTGCCAGCGGCGCCAAGCTGCTGTCGATGGAGCAGTCGCCCACCGAGGTGGTCTGGTCGGTCGGTGGCAAGATTGGCAGCGACGCGGTCGCCAAAGCCTTCAAGCTTGAAGACAAAAAGGACTTGCTCAAACGCAGCGATGTCGGTCCGACCAGCAGCGGCAAGGCGATGAGTGTGCGCACCTTGATCGTCATCTTCCTGCTGTTGATCCTGATGTCGATCATTTTCAGCCGCTGTTCGAGTTGCGACCCCAAGGTGGAGAACTGTTCCAGCAGTTCACGCAGTTCAGGTGGCTCGTTTGGCGGTTTTTCCGGCGGCGGCGGGCACAAGTGATGCAGCGCCGCTTGTTACATTTTTAAAGGAGATCAGCATGGGTATGGAATGGATCAAACCGGGCGTTTTGCTGGGCTCGCTGGTGTATGCCTTGTTGGGTGTGATCATCTTCTGGCTGTGTTTCATCATCATCGACAAGATCACGCCCTATGACCTGTGGGAAGAAATCGTCGAAAAGCAGAACCAGGCACTGGGCCTGGTGGTAGCCGCCATGTCGCTCGGCATCTGCATCATTGTGGCGGCTGCGATTCATTGAGAAATTCATTGAGAAAATAGGCTGCAGCCCTTGTCAAGCAAGCGTAGCATGCTATAGAAAATGAAATCCCCAGAGGGCCGCCAAGGGCCATGGATGCGGCCTTGTCGGGGCTCGCCCCTGGGCAGGTTCAGTCGTCAAGCAACAACAGATTGAGCCAGGGCATGGCGATCACCTCATCGTCAAGGATATTGACGGTGATGCTGGTGACAGTGCCCAGGCGGGCCACCGACGCGCTGCTCAGACTGGCGCTGAAACTGCGGGGTGTATGGTTGCGAACGGTATTGTTGATGATCGGCACGCTGAAGGTGCGCGTGCTGGCATCTCCGCCACCCCAGATAAGAGTGCCCGAAGCAGTGCTGAAGTCCACGCCCGCGGTGGCGCTGCCAGCACTGGTGCTGTAAGCCACGCTGGCTGCGCCGTCGCTGCCTTCGGTGCGCGTCACGCTGATGACGGCGTTGCCCGCGTTCTCTCTGACCGTCATGCTGGCGGCGGTGATATTGAAAGCGCCAGGATAGACGGGTGCTGCGGTGGTGTATTTCGCCGTCAAAGTTACCCCGCTGTAAGCCGAATAGGCGCGCAGCAAAATGTGGTAGGTGGTGGCCAACGGGCTGCCAAAGGTGCAGGTTTCCGCATTGCCTGGCAAGTAGGGCCTGCAGTCGTAAACCGCCGTGGTTGGTTGACTGCCTGCCTTGACATACAAGTCCGCATCACCCGTGCCGCCACTGGTTTGAATGACCAGATTGGCCGCGCCCACCGGCACCACCACAGAAAAGTACTGTGAATTGCCGCTGCTGCCCGACAGGTTGGCCTGGTTGATTGGGGTCACGATCATGCCGGGAACAAATGTGGCGGTGGCGCTGAGTGCAGTACTCATCGTCAGGTTGCAAGTGGTGCCGGCACAGGCATCGCTCCAGCCGGTAAAAATACTGCTGCCGGATGGTGTGGCCGTCAGGGTGACCGCCGTGCCGCTCGAAAAACTGGCCACGCAGCCAGCACCACAGTCAATGCCGGGCGGCGAACTGACGACGCTGCCAGTGCCAGCACCCGCCTTGCTGACGCTCAGGCTGAACTGCACACCCGGTGTCAGTGCTGTCAGGGCGGCAGGCAGGTTGATGCGTGGCTTGGTGATGCCGTTGCGGCTGTCGGTAACCGCCAGCCCGCTTGAACTGAACGCCGCCAGCACCTCGTTGACCGTCGCCGTGGATGCCTTGTGCTTGAGCACGGCCCAGGCCCCCGCTACATGGGGTGTTGCCATGGACGTGCCTTGCCAGCTTGAGAAACTGTTGGCCGGTGTTGGTACCGATGAGTTGATCATCGAGCCCGGTGCCAGCAGGTTCAGGAACGAAACTGAATTGGAGTATGAGGCAACCGTGTTGACCGCCCCTGAATCCCAGGTGGCACCGACGCTGACGGCGCTGGAAACACAACCCGGCCCACCCATGCTGCTGGTGTAGCTGCTGTTGCCCGAGGCGATGACGGTGGCAATCCTGGCGGCACGCAGGTTGTCAATGCTTGCCTTGATGGCATAGTTGTCCAGGTCGCAATCGGTTTGGCTGCTGTAGCTGCCGCCGCCCAGGCTCATGTTGGCAGCGGCAATGCTGTAGTCGTTACGCAAGGCATAGACCCGCTCCAGGCCGCTGATCTGGTCAGAACTGTAAGACATGACGCAGGGGCTTGAGCCACCGCAATCAGTGCTGCTGTTAAAGCGGCTAAACACTTGTACGGCGATGACCGATGCCTCCTTGGCCACACCGGAAAAACTGGCACTTTTCCCGGCCGCAATGCCCGCCACATGGGTGCCGTGGTCGCACTGGCCACTGGGACAAACGCCACTTGAGTAGGGCAAGGCCGAGTTGGGGCTGGTGGATGATGTCACCCCGCCAGGGCAGATCGACACGACATTGGTGGCATTGGTCGAGTAACACGCCTCTGACACCACTTTGCCGGTCAGGAAGGTGTGCGTTTTATCAACACCGGTGTCAAGCACGGCAACAACCTGACCAGCCCCGGTGTAGCCGCTGGCCCAGGCGCTTGTGCCGCCCACCAGTGGCACGCTTTCAGCCAGCAGAAAGCTTGCGGGACGGTCTTCGATGATCGAGGTGACTTCAGTCAGGGCGGCCAGCTCCTCCAGTTCTTTTGGCGTAACCTCAAGTGCCATGAACGGAATGGTCTCAAAAAGTCGGGACTTGTCGGTTTTCTCGGCCAGCGCGGGTATTTTGCCCAGCACCGCCCGGTGCCCTGCAGCGATGTCTATGCGCTGCTGCGCCGAACTTGCGGCGGCGAGCAAGCCCTCGGGGGCAAAGGGCACGCGCACGCCAACAATGACGCGCATGGCTGTTGTTTGTGCCATTTTTTTGCGCAGCTTGTCAAGCGCATTGCTGACGCTCGGGTCGGTGCTGGCGGCAAGCGGAATGGCCAGCGAATTACCCAGCACGACACGCTCTGCAGTGGCTAGCGCGTACTGTGCACCGGTCAACCACAGCAGCAGCGCACAAGCCAGCAATCGCATGCATTTTGTCGGGTCAAGGGCGTAGCGGTCGCGGTGACAGGGCTGATTCATTTCGGCTTCAAGTGGAACGATAAGAAGCCAATTATGAAATCAATCAACCACTCTGGCTATTGATTATTCTGGCGCGCGGCCACGCCACCGTTTGAGTGACTTTTTGGGCAATGGACGGGGCGGGTCTGGTCAGGGGCATGCCAGATGATGCAGGCATCCAAAGCCAGGCTGATGCTCGCTCTCAAGGGGATTGATCATCTGGCAACGGCTTTTGCGCGTCCATCAAGGCGATTCGCTGATTGAGCCGCCGCAACTGGCGCTCAAGCCGGGTCTGGGTCATGTCAGCGTACAGGATCTTGACAAACAGAACCAGGACGGCACCCAGCAGCAGTGCAGCCGGTGAGTAGCTGATGCCGACCCAACTTGCAATCCGGTCGATCAGGCCGGGCCAAAGGCCGAGCACGGCGGCCAAAGATGCCACAGCGATCCAGAACAGACCATGAAGAATGTAGATATGGTCACGTCGCAACAGGTGCAGGATGAACAATGCCAGGCCCAGGCCGAGCAGGCTGGTGGTGATTTGCAGATTGGCCATCAGGGTTTGTTTGCCGGCATGGCAGTGGGTTGCGCAGTTGAGTCGTTCAAGGTGTTGAGCAATTGCCGGTACACCGGGTTGCCAGGCTCTGCACGCAGGGCGATGTCAATGTCCTGTTTACTGGCGGTGCGGTCACCCATATAAAAGTGTGTCAGGGCGCGCGCATAGTGGGCTGGACCGGTCGGATCTTTGGCAATGGCCGGGTTCAAAATACTCAGGGCGGCCTGGTAGTCTTGCTTGCCCACGAGGGCCACGCTCAAGCCCACCTGGTAGCGCTGATTGTCAGGGCTTTGCTTGATGAGCAGCCGATAGCTGGCAATCGCTTCATCGTATTTTTGAATGGCAATCGCCGCCTCGGCCTGGCGCAGCCGGGTCAGTTCTTCAGCCTGTGGCGCTTGCCGGTGGGTCAGGGCTTTGGAGAAGCTCTCAAAAGCGTCGGCATAGCGTGCCAGACCATATTCTGATTCGCCGCGCTCAAACAGCAACGCAGCCTGGTCAAGGCCCTTGGCCTGTACAACGGCCAGTTGGTCGAGTATCTTGGCGTGATTGGCCAGTTGCTGTCGCTGAGCAACTTGCGTTCTCAAGCGTGCCGACTCGCCCAGGTTCTCACCCAGCGCTTCGGCCTGGGTGAACAGGCGCAGGGCCTCGTCAAAGTTGCCACGGAACATGGCCGCTTCACCCTGGTTCAATACCGGTCGCCAGCGGCCCACAGCGTTGACGGGTGCCTGCAGATCAATCTTGGCACTGGCATCGACCCAGGTGCTGGTTGGCGAACTCAGACTTTGAATGCGCTCGAACGTACCGGCCGCCAGCACCCCGACGGCAATCAGCACCAGCGCATAGAGCTTTCGGTCACTGCGACCTACCAGCGGCAGAGCCAGCAAGATCGGGATACCAATTGACCATAAATAGCTGCGGTAAAGCACCAGCGGATCTTGCAGCCAAACCGTGAGGAACTCGGTCACAAACAGCAAAGCCGGCACCAGCAAGGCCAGACCAGCAAGAGCCCAGGCATCGGTTCGACGCAGCACCAGCCAGGCGCTGCCCAACAGCAGGCCAAGCCAGCCCACGGCACCCACCAACTGGGCGCTGATGAAAGCGACTGGAAAGGCTGGCCGCATGTCAATCGACATCCAGCCCACGTAGGGCACAAGCCACAACAGCCCATAGTGAAAAAACAACGATGCCTGATTGATGATGCTCAACGGGTAAAGTTTCTGGCTGATGCCGGGCCATTGCTTTTCAAGATGGATGGCATGTGCACGCGAAATTTCATCAAAGACCGAACCGACAATCGAGCCATACTGGGTAAACAGCAGTGCGCCGGCAAACGCCGCCCCCAGCACCACTGCGGTCGCGCCGGCGACCTGGGCAATGCGCTTCAACGGCGGCCGTTTGACAAAAACAAACAGTGGCACCGTCAGGAAAATGGCGCTGATGGCATGCTCTTTGGAAGCGGCTGCCAGCGCGTAACTGACCAAAGCGACCAGATGCCAATACCGGCGACCGCTGACCAGGCCGCGCACAAAGCCAAGGCAAGCCAGCGCAACAAACAGGGTCGCCATCAGGATCGAGCGCTGAATCAAGTAAGCCACGGCATACACCGCCACCGGGTTGAATGCCCACAGGGCAACCCCGGCACGCGCGGCATTGCGCAAAGAGCTGGCAAAACGGCTGGCATCCGCTTTTTGCCTGTCGTTCAAGTTCCACTGGGTTCGCCCAAGCAAGTCAAGCACCAGTGCATAGAGGATCAGCGCCGTGCCAATGTGCAATGCAATGTTGAAAACGCGTTGCTTCCACCAGCCATCGCCTAAAATCTGCTTTACCCAGACAAAACTGCCATACGACAGCGTCCGCGCCTTGAGTTGCATCAGACTGCCGTATTGGCCAAAAACGGTGCCGTCCGTCAGGCGCTCATCATCAAACACCAGTTGGTTATTGAGGCTGAAGCTGTAAACAAAGGCAATCGCTGCCGCAAGTGCGATGGCGTAAAGCGCAAAGGATAATTTTGGTGTCATGCCTGACCCTGAATTTGTCCAGATTGAATGGGAAATGGATTGTAGGTGCTCGCTTGATAGGGGTTTTTGCTTTGTTTTTTTCAATTGATGTGAACCGTTTGGCCGCAGCTTTGCTGTGGTTTTTTTTTGGCGCCGGACTGGCGGGCCCGGCTGTGGCCGATGTCTGGAAGGTGGTGGATGAAAACGGTGTGATTCAGTTCACCAATGAGCCGCCGGGCAAAAAAGGCCAGTTGGTGATCTCATCCAACGCGCCGGGGCCAGCCCATGCCACCGTGGCGAGCCAGGCCGGTTCGTCTGGCGGCGCGACGCTTGCCACGGTAGCGGGCATCAACGCGTCAGCCAATTACCAGGCGGTGCATGCCAGTTTATCGGCGGCATCGCAGTCTTACGGCGTGGATTACGAGCTGCTCAAGGCGGTGGTGG
>DAOSLL010000150.1:0-7858 GCA_035368905.1 Rhodoferax sp. | reverse complement strand
CTGCCGGTAGATCTGCTGCAAGTCGTCATCGGCATTGGTCATGCAAACTCCCAGAGAAGCGTGCGCAAGCGACTGCGGGCATAACGCAAGCGGCTTTTGGCGGTCTCGAAACTCACACCAGTTGCCTCGGCAATGTCGGCCACCCCCAGTCCCGCTTCGGCCTGCAGCAAGAACGCTTCCCGTTGCTCTTGCGGCAGCGTTTCGATGGCTTCGAGCAGGGCCAGCGCTTGCTGTTTGGACTCCAGTTGTCGCACCGGGCCAAAGCCCGAATTGGCAACCGGCTCAGCAACAAAGGCTGAAGCCACCTGGTCGTCGGCATCGTCGTGCGCGTCCAGGCTTTGCATGTCCCTGGAGGCCCGAAAGTGGTCAACCACCCGATTGCGCGCCATGGTAAACAGCCAGGTGCGAAATTTCGCCCTGGGCTGGTACGCCGCTGCCTGGCGCGCCACCGCAAACCAGACATCCTGCAACAGATCGTCGGCCACTTGCCGGTCCCGGACACTGCGAAAAATGAAGCGCCACGAGCCCATTTCATGCCGGTCATAGAGCGACTCAAAAGCTTTCATGTCACCTTCGGCAAAGCGCAGCAGCAGCGACTCGTCGGTTGCGTCGGTTGAGCTGGCTGGGCTGTGCATGGCCCGAATTATCGGGCTGGCGGGTCTGGTACATACGAATCACGACCGGACATGGGAAACGCGTTGGGCAAGCGGCGTGTGGGTCTCGGGATCACGCCTAAGGCCACCAAAGCATCGTGGCTTTCATAGCGAATCTGAATCACTTCGTTGGGGCGAACCTGGGCGCGCTGAAATTCGGTGTGCGATACCACTGATTCCTCGCGCTGGCCGTGGGCCGTACCAAGCTTGGCTATCGGCGCGGGCATGGCCGCAGGTGCCGACAAGGCGCTGTCGGCACTAAGGCTGCGTTCGGCACTCTTCCTTGCGCTTTCATTTTGCGTGGCTGGTGCTGGCGCTGCCGGCGCGCCGGGGCTGCTGCCAGCGCGCGATTCCTTGATGCTGTCGGCATTCGCGCGGCTTTGAAACACCGGTGGCGCAATGACTGGTTCTGGCCGACGTTCCCGAAACAGCGCGACACCGATCACCCCCAGTTCTCTGGGACGACCGGTCAACGCCGCATACGAGTCGCCAGATGCGGAAAACTCGAAGGCAGCAACATCTCTGTCGCTCTTGCGCCAGCCGGTGATTTCATAGCAGGCGTGGTTGCCAAACACATAACCAGTCTGCCCCCAGGCCGCCTCGGCACCGCTGAGCACATTGATGCCGTCAACTGAAGTCACTGCCAGCAACCGCTCACCAAGCTTGTTGCACACAGAAATGGCGTACTTGGAACCCGGCTGACCAGCAATCCAGTGTTGCCCGGCATGAAAATAAACCGGCAGGGTGGCACCGTTGGTCCGGTCAACCACCATCACATCCGCCAGGCGACCAACCGCCGGCGCCTGAACTGCAGACAGGGCCAGAAGGCTTACGACAACAAGCTGTTTGAAATGGCAGGTCATGTTTAACTCCAAAAAAGAAAGATAGGAACTGACTGAAACGGAGGTCAGATGGAAATGGGGTTAAGGAGCTCAATTTTATTTTTGCTCACCGCCAACAGCATTGAAGCAGACAACTTCGCTGCGGCCTCTGGAGGCAGCGATTGATGCGGGTGCCGAGGCAGGTCAGTTGATCTAAAGGCAAAGGGATGCCAGCGGCACCGAAAGCTCGCATTTGTCAGGCAAAATGGCCTCTAGCCCTTATGGAATATGCGTGACATGCTATTTATTTGGAACTAAGTTAACGCCACAGCACAAGCCGCAGCGGCAATAAAACCGGGTATGACAACCGTAAGGCGGGGCATCCAGCGCGCGCGGGCCAGCTCTGGCTGGTACTGCCCGATGCCCGCCATGCCCAAAGTACCTTGCGCTGCCATTTTGGTGGTGAGCCTGCCAGCGAAGGCGCTGAGCCTGTCCAGCCCGCTTCCTTGTGCCGACAAGCGACTGGCCTCGGGTGCGATACTGTGCTTCATGTGATGGCAACGCCAGTTGGCCCTCTCAACGCAATGGCCTGGTGCTGGTGATCGCCACGGTCTGTTCACACTGACGAGGAGCACCATGTCCGACCCTACCCAGGCCATTTGCTGTGTCGCTACGCGAGATTTCCTGCCGGGCCTGATCCTTCTCTACCGGAGTGTGCTCAGACATCAGCGCCTGCCCCTTTACCTGCTGGCCGTGGCTGTCGATCCTGAAGAAACGCGGGCCTTGACGGTTGCCTTGCAGGCCCAGGTTCCGCAGGCCGAGGCAGGGTTCATCCATATCGTCAGTGATCGCGACATCTATGGTGATGCGCTTGTCCAGATGCGTTTCTATTACGATGCTTTTGAGCTGGCAATCGCCGCCAAGGCCGGGATTCACGCCTGGATGCTGGCACACACCGAGGTGCAACGCTGGCTTTACCTCGACACCGACATCGTTTGCCACGGGCCGTTGCAACCCATGTTCGCGCAGCTCGATGCCCACAGCCTGCTGCTTACGCCCCACGTTTCCCAGCCTTGCGCCAGCCCTGCTGAAGACCTGCAATACCTCGCTGCCGGGGCCTATAACGGGGGCGTGATTGGGGTGAAACGCTCCGCCACTGCATCGGCCTTTGCCGGATGGTATGTGCGAGTGCTGGAGCATTTGTGTCTGAACGACCTGCCCTTGCCTGCAAAGGACCGTGTGTCACAGTCCGGCGGCCTGTTTGTTGATCAACGCTGGCTGGATCTGGTACCCGCCTATTTCAGGGATGTCGCTGTCGCCACCCAGCGCGGTTTCAACCTGGGGCACTGGAATATTGGCACCGACCGCCTGCGCGAGCAGCCGGGGGCTCTCTACATTGCTGACGACCCTGTGACCTTGCTTCATTTGAGTGGCTGGATGGACGATGAGCCAAGGCGGATGTCCCGGTATTCAGCCATTGACTGGTCGGACTCACCGGTGTGGCAGCGCCTTCACGCTGATTACCGCGCGTCTTTATTGCCCTTGCGAGTGGCGTTCCAGTACACCTATCCCTACGCTACCTACCCGGATGGCAGCACCGTGCCGAAGGCGCACCGCCGCGCTTACCTCAAGCACCTTCTGGCTGGCGGGGCTCGGGTGCCAGATCCGTTCTTGCACAAGGGCGATTTCGAACGGGCCTGCGCGCAGGCCTGATGGCCGTGCCGTGTGCGCAGCGACTGACGCAGCCGCTGACGCAGCGACGGGGTTGCGCTAGCACCGCACAGGGCCACCCGGTGCCGTCCTGGTGAACGAGGCAGGCGCAACCACCCCCTGCCCAGCGCGATCACCAGACGCACAGGTTTGCCATTTTGGCCACCCGGCGCATGTCAACCCGCCACCAGCAAGCCAACTGACGCCAGCGCGAAGTCACCGGAAGTGGCGCAGCAGCAGAATATGTCACTGCCGCTTGGGCAGTGCTACAGTCAATCCATCCAACCACAAAAGAGCCATCACCATGCGAAAAAAAGTCGTCTCGGCAACCCAAGCCATTGCCATTCTGCGCGACGGCGACACCCTGTGTTGCTCTGGTTTTGGTAGCAATGGCGTACCGGATGAGCTGATTCTGGCGCTGGAAAAGCGCTTTCAGGAAACCGGCTCACCGCGTGACCTGACCCTGCTGTTTGGTGGCGGCCCGGGCGATGGGGCCAAGGGAGGAGCCAACCGTTTGGCGCACGAGGGCCTGTTGCGGCGCACCATTGGCGGCCACTATGGCATGCTGCCGCAGATTGGCCGACTGGCGCTTGACGGCAAGATCCAGGCTTACAACCTGCCGCTGGGGGTGGTGTCCCATCTGTACCGCGACATCGCCTGCGGCTTGCCGGGCACCGTCAGCAAAGTTGGCCTGGGCACTTTTGTCGATCCGCGCCAGGAAGGCGGCAAGATCAATCGCCAGACCACCGAAGACATCGTCAGCGTGATCGAGCTAGGTGGCCAGGAACTGCTGTTTTACAAGACCCTGCCGATCTCGGTAGCCTTCATTCGCGGCACCAGCGCCGATGCCGAGGGCAACATCACCATGGAGCGCGAAACCCTCACGCAGGACGTGCTGGCAATTGCCACCGCCACCAAAAACAGCGGCGGCTTTGTCGTGGCCCAGGTTGAACGCATCGTCGAGCGCGGTTCGCTGCACCCGCGCCAGGTCAAGGTGCCGGGCATTCTGGTGGACTGTGTGGTGGTGGCCCGGCCCGAAAACCACCTGCAGAACCTCGGTGGCAGCTACAACCCGGCGTTTGCGGCCGAGGTGCGGGTGCCGCTGGATGCCATGGCACCGATGCTGCTTGATGAGCGCAAGGTGATTGCCCGGCGCGCCGCCTTTGAGCTGCTGCCCAATGCGGTGGTCAATTTGGGCATTGGCATGCCCGAGGGCGTGGCAGCCGTGGCCAATGAAGAAAAGATTCTGAAATACATGACCCTCACCGCCGAGCCAGGCGTGATTGGTGGCGTACCAGCCTCTGGCATCAACTTTGGTGCCGCCACCAACCCCGAGGCGGTGATCGACATGAACCAGCAGTTTGATTTCTACGATGGCGGCGGGCTCGACCTGGCCTGCCTGGGGCTGGCCGAATGTGATCCGTCTGGCAGCATCAACGTCAGCCGTTTTGGCCCCAAGCTGGCCGGTGCCGGTGGCTTCATCAACATCACCCAGAACAGCCGCTCGGTGGTGTTTGTCGGCACCTTCACGGCCGGTGGCCTGCAAGTCAGCATGGAGGACGGCTTGCTGAAAATCGTCCAGGAGGGCCGTGCGCGCAAGTTTGTCAACCGGATTGAGCAGGTCACCTTCAGCGGCCCCTATGCCGCTGGCAGCGGGAAAAACGTGTTGTATGTGACCGAACGCTGCGTTTTCAAGCTGACCTTGCAGGGGCTTGAACTGATCGAAGTCGCACCCGGCGTGGACATCGGGCGTGACATCCTGGCGCAGATGGACTTTAGGCCCATCATCAACAATCCCCAGACCATGGATCCGCGCATCTTCCTGCCCGAGCCAATGCGCTTGGCCGATACCCTGCTGTCGATCAGCCTGGTGGACCGCATGCAATTTGATGTGGTCAAAGACACCGGCTATTACAACTTTCAGGGCCTGCGGGTGCACAGCAAAAAAGATGTGGAAGACATCCGCTACGCGGCCGAAGAACTGTGCCGGCCGCTTGGCAGAAAAATTGCGCTGGTGGTCAATTACGACAATTTCCAGATTGACGAGGCGGTGGTGGACGACTATTCAGCCATGGTCAAGGAAATCAGCGATGCCTACTACACCGAGGTGTCGCGCTACACCACCAGTGCGTTCATGCGCCTCAAGCTCGGGGCCGCCCTGGAGAAACGCGGTCTGGCAGCGCACATTTATGAAACGCCAAAAGAAGCCTTTGAATCTGCCCGGCAGTCATGAGTGGCGCAACTGAGGCCATCGGCATGGCCTGCGCGCCGCCCGGTTCAGGGCTGTGCGCCAGCGCCGACAGGCCGTAGCCGGGCACAAGAGTTACTACGTTTTAAATAGCTGGTAGCGCATGCAGGGCAAGGCATAGAGGCCATTTTGGCACTTGAGGCTTAGTGGATGAGGCAGGCAGTTCGCCATCAAACTCGCGGCCTCGACGCACCACGAAAATCGCTGGCACCCGCCAAGATAGCCAAACCATCTTTGGCCATGCTGGCTGAAGCCAGAAAACTCTGACGCTGGCGCTGGCGCTGGCGCTGGCGCTGGCGCTGACGCTGGCGCTGCAGGCGCGGCGCTCAGCGCGGGCGCATCTGGTCGTTCAAGCACCCGTTCGATGGCGGTTGGCACGGTCTGTGCGTCTACCCAGGCAGTCCATGGCCATACGCGGCATTGCAGCGTTCGCCAGCGCACAGACACCAGGGCACACAGTTTCCTACATTCAGCCACCATGAAATCATTGCCAAATACCCCGCCAATTGCCACTGCGCCAGCACCTGCGTCGAGCCGGTTGCCAGCCAATCTGAAGTTCAGCCCGACAGTTCTCAGCGACCTGCCCCAAAATGTACTGGGTCACAGCGCTGCTAAAAGCGTCAGTTCATCCGCCACCCCGTCACCAACCAACCAGAGATGACCATGACCTACGACCGGCGCGCCCCATTGAGCCATCCATTGCCCCCCACAACCCCGTCAGCGGGCCAGCAGGCCAGCTTGCAAATCCGCGTGGGTTTCGAGATGGTTTACGAATGCCCCGACCCAACGCCGATGATTCTGGCGCTCAACATTCACCATTCCCGTGCGCCAGACTTGGTGCGCCCCGACCTGCTTTTGACCAGCCCAACCGTGCCTGTCACCGCCTACCGCGACCTTTTTGGCAACTGGTGCAGCCGCATCGTGGCCCCGGCAGGGCGATTTGTGGTGAGTACCGATGCCTTGCTCCATGACGACGGTCAGCCCGACCTGGTGGCCCCCTGGGTCATGCAGACACCGGTGGAACTGTTGCCTGATTCAGCGCTGGTGTTCCTGCTCGGCAGCCGCTATTGCGAGACCGACCAACTCAACGAAATTGCCTGGCAACTGTTTGGCCACGGCCCGACCGGCTGGGCGCGGGTGCAGGCGATCTGCGAATTTGTGCACCAGCACATCGAGTTTGGTTATCAGCATGCGCGGCGCACCCGCACCGCCCTGGAGGCCTACAACGAAGGGCAGGGCGTGTGCCGCGACTATGCGCACCTGGCCATCGCCTTTTGCCGCTGCATGAACATCCCGGCGCGCTACTGCACCGGTTACCTGGCCGATATCCGCATTCCGCCGATCCCCGATCCGATGGATTTCGCTGGCTGGTTCGAGGCGTATTTGGGTGACCGCTGGTACACCTTTGATGCGCGCAACAACACCCCGCGCATTGGCCGTGTGCTGATGGCGCGTGGCCGCGATGCCTGCGACGTGGCGCTGGCCAGCACCTTTGGCCCCAACACCTTGACCAGTTTTACCGTCTGGGCCGACGAAGTTGCCGTGGCCTGAACCTTGCACCAATTTGTCGCATGACCTACTGCGTTGGTGTCAAGCTCGATGAAGGGCTGATCTTCGCCAGCGACTCGCGCACCCACGCGGGTGTCGACAATTACGCCAGGTTTTGCAAGATGACGGTGTTTGAGCGTACCGGTGACCGGGTGCTGGTGTTGCTGAGTTCGGGCGGGCTGGCGGCCACGCAAACGGTGATCAACATCCTGCGCCAGCGTGCGGCGGCCGGGCCGCCCCATATCTGGAGCGTTGGCTCGATGTTTGATGTGGCCAACCTGGTGGCCGATGCCATGCGTGACCTTGAGCGGCGCGATGGCAAGTATCTACAGTCTGGCGGACTCAAATTCAACGCGTCGTTCATTCTGGGCGGCCAGATTGCCGGTGAAGACATGCGCTTGTTTCGCATCTATGCTGAAGGCAATTTCATCGAAGCCGGCACGGACACGCCATTTCTGCAAACCGGCGAGGCGAAGTACGGCAAGCCCATCCTGGACCTGGTGGTAACCTCTTCGGCAACGCTGGAGGATGCCAGCAAGTGCGTACTGGTGTCGTTTGACACCACCATGCTCAGCAACCTCTCGGTCGGCATGCCCATCGATTTGCTGTGCTACGCCCAAGACAGCCTGAAGGTCACCATGAAGCGCCGCTTCGACCGTGGCGATGCCGACTTTGAAGCGCTGATGCAGCTTTGGCTGGCTGGCACCCGCAAGGTCTTTCGCGAACTGCCACCGTTGCAGTGGTGAAGGCCGGGGCGGCAATGTGGTTTCGACCAGGCCGCAGCGCTGCCGCTGCCCTGGCTGTGCCAGTTGCATTGAACCTAGATTCCTCAGTTGACCGCTTGTTTTCATCTGTAAGTCCTTATGAGCATTTACTTC